>CALZJV010000197.1 GCA_945787595.1 uncultured Desulfobacterales bacterium
TGAAGACCTACCATAATTAATGTCTTCAGTACCTTTGTTTTTAAAACTTCTTATGGCCATAATTGAAACCCGAAATTGATAATTGCCTACTATACCGGATTCCGGTATAGCGGTCAAGGTATTTTTAAATTGACCCTGAAACTGAATATCGTATTGAGATGAAGGTGAAAATCGGCATGAATACAGCAATATAACGCCTACATCAGCCGACTACAAAAGTGGGGTGACGTAGGAACCCTGCTTTTGTTGGTCGGATGCATGTACTTGTTATGCGGCATTTAATTTTTAATTTAGCCAATCTGTTTCTCATTTATTAAGACAATCTACTGGGCACTGTTGATTACTTTCAGTATTGTCACAAATTCCATCACCGCAATATTTACGCGATTGCTGATTATTTGATGATGTTTTGGATCCGTTGCTCTTGTTAGCCGGAGATTTTTGTTTCCGATCATTTCTCTGTGTATTTAGCTGATAGGTTTCGACAGTCTTTTTACCATCCCCATCGACATATTCAAACTGGTACTGCCCTTTTTCATCCCAGTTATAGTTCACTTGGAGTTGCTTACTGCCAACCGTATATTCCAGTGAATAACTATTCTCTGCGACCTTCTTTAAGCCCGTTATTTTGGCACCGTTTAAGGGACCATAATCCTTGGTTCGAACGGGGTAAGATCTGGGTTGTGGTTCAATCTGATCTTCGGGTGCATTTGCAGGTGAATCTGTTTGTACCACCCCTCTTAAACCTGCTATTAAATACGGAGGGTAGTCAGCGGCATGATATTGATAGGTGCCTGCCTGGTTGAACCTGCCTAAATATTTATCGAGAGTCTCTTTAGTTTTACCATACAAGGGATAACCATCTAGCGCATAACCAATGGGGTTACCTTCACCTACCACTTTTTCCAAGTGTTCGGGAGCTACATGGTAGTGGTAATCATCAGCTCGGCCACTATGACCACCCCAGCTATCCAGCTCCCCTATATCAGCGGCATACTCACCCCTATTATTCAATGCATTAAAAATGGGTACTCCATTAACAGCTATGGCAATTGCGCCTCTATGAAAGTGGTCTTTCGTTAGCATTGGATTATCAGCTAACACCGGTTTAAGTGGGATTTTCCAGCTATTACTGCCTGTATAGTTTTGTGGAAGTGGAACTTGCTGCTGCCAACTTGTAATACCCACCATCATATTGTGTTCAGGCAAACCGTTCGATGCTACCAGCAAATAGTCTGAATCTTCGCTGGTTTTAACATCATCAAAATGCTTAAAGTGAGAATGCATGTGGCTGTTTTTACTTTGAGTTTTAGTGATTTCTCGTTTGCCATCAACGACAAGCCGACAAAGCAAGGTATTATCTTTTTCCAGATCATCGGTCCAGATAAGCTTTGCGTTTGAATCCCATTTGATTCTATCGTAACCATCTTTCGGCCTTACCTGAGCGGCCGTATATTCCGTCGCACTTACCCATGAACTGTCATCAAAACTTGGCGTTTTCCATGAGGCTGGTTCAGCTTCAGATATAAACTGGCATTCACCCTGACCCGCTATCGGTTTTGATGAGCTTGAACACGTACTATCCAATGGAGCCTTATGAATGACTTTACATCGCATAGAGGAATCAGAAACGGCAACGACACTTCCAGATTTTAGGTCTGTGATTTGGGTAATAAACCCACCGTCTCCCATTTGTTGACGGTTTGAGCCAATATATTCAAGCCCAGTATCGTTCTGCTTAAAATCTTTAATAACAAACGCCAAAACAAAGGAGCTTGATGCAGAAAAATGATGAGTTTCGGCATTAAAAGATCGTTCCGTTTTTATAGAAACTGAATCCTCAAATAACGGCTTGCCATCGATATAAGCCGCAAACCAGTTGTCAGCCCACACATCTATGTTGTACTGCTTTAGTTCGGCTGAAGTTGCAATAGAGCTAAAAAACAAGCAATAAACAGAAAATAATTGTAGCGTTTGTAGAGTAAAGGGTTTCATATAAACTCCTGTAAGAATTATGCATAACATTCCCGGTGAGCAGCGGTCTAAATAAATATCAAATTGGCACGGCTTTTACGCAAAACCGCGATATTCACGCCGTCTGCTCCACTGGTTGGTTAGGGATTTTTGGGCAATTTATAAGAAATATTTTCATTGTTGACCACGATGTACTTACGTTCTTTAAGTATTTTGATCAAAGACATTAACTCGTCATCCTCAAGCTTTTTAGTAAACAAAGAATTTATTGTGTTAGCCAATGTCTTAATCTTTCTTGGCCTTGATTGCCCCCTACCTGCCAGATTTTTTATTATTGCCGTGATTGTTTCGTCGTTGTCCGTAGCACTGGATATTCGCAAAACAGGTATTTCTGCTAAATCCTTTTCCCTATGTATACGTATCTTTCTTGTTCTGAGGTGTTTAATTAAAGGATCAAACCCAGTATCTTTTGAGATAATATGAAAATAGCCCTCAGGATCTTGCAACGATAACTGGCCGATGTAAAAAGCTATGTGAAAATCTAAAGCGTTGTTTCCATTGCCGGAAATTTTAACATATTTCGCATTGTCACCGAAATCCTGCATCACTTTAGCAAGATCAAAGGGGACTTTTGTTTGATTTGCTCCCACAAACACAAATATCTTGAAGGGGTGATTCGTGAGAATTTCTAAATTCTTTGGTTGAACATTCTCAAAATCTATCAGTACGTAGTTTGTAGGCAATTGCCTCTCCTTTATTATTGATTCCCTAACAGTGTTGATAGATGTAAAAAATTCTATATATTGCCCTTATATTATGTAAAATATTCCATTTATAATTATATTGCAAGATAAAATATGGAAAAATAGCTCTTGACTTTTCCATGTTTTGCTTTTATTGCTTAATATCATGGAAAATAAACCCATATTCAAACCAGATCCGAAATTGCGGCTCATGGATCAGGTCCGCCAGGTTCTCAGATACCATCACTATTCGTATCGGACAGAACAAACTTACTGTGACTGGATTATACGCTTTGTCAAATTTCATGGCAACCAACAGCACCCTAAAGATATGGCGAAACCCGAGATTGAAGCTTTTTTAAGTCATCTCGCTACCAACCGCAAAGTGGCGGCTTCAACCCAGCGACAGGCGCTAAATGCTCTCGTCTTCTTGTATAAGCATGTTTTAGACATGCCTATCGGGGACAACATCGCCCCTGTGAAAGCCAAAAAACGCCGCCGCCCTCCTGTGGTAATGACAAAGGCTGAAGTCCGCCAATTTCTAAATCAAATGAAAGGTACCCATCTTCTGATGGCAAAAGTGATGTATGGCGGCGGTCTGCGCCTTATGGAGTGCTTGCGCCTGAGAGTCATGGACCTCGATTTTGCAAAATCCCAAATGTATGTCAGAGGTAAGGGTGGAAAGGACCGCCTTACAACTCTACCGCCATCCATTTACGACGACCTAAAGGCACACCTGTTACGTGTCAAAAAGCTCCATGAAGCGGATTTAGATGCCGGGTTCGGAAGTGCTTATCTCCCTGAGGCTTTGGCCCGTAAATACCGCAATGCTTCAAGGGAATATAGATGGCAATATGTTTTTCCAGCCAAAAAATTGAGCAAGGACCCCAGATCTGATATTATTCGCAGGCACCACGTGATTGAATCCGGTTTGCAGAAAGCCGTGAAGATCGCCGTGGATCGGGCCGGAATCACAAAACGTGTTGGCACCCACACCTTGCGCCATTGCTTCGCGACCCATTTGCTCGAAGACGGGGTAAACATTCGTGTCGTTCAGGAGCTCATGGGTCATGCCGATGTGAAGACCACCGAAATATATACTCACGTCATGGAGAAGGATATCCAGGCTGTGAGATCCACAGGGGGCTCCCGCCAGATAAATTTGAACATCAAACTAGAATCAATTCATCTTCTATTTTTCCTTCATATTAACTTCTCAACGTTTTCATCCCTTGCTGGTCTTTTCAAGGAAGTACTCGACACCGTTACAACTTGTTACAGACTGTTACACCGGAGAAAAGCATTCCGATCAAAAGGTGGTTAATATCTACCTCAACGGCTAAAAAAGCTATTAACCCATTCATGTTATCTTAAACCAAAGGAGGCATCATGGTAAGAAAAGGACTGCACATTTTGTTGATTGGTATGCTGGTTTCAGGTGTTGCGATGTTTTCCGGCTGCCGGCGTCATTCCCAAGGCCATAAGGCCGCATTCATGGTGGATTACATCAGTGAGACGCTGGACTTGAACGAAAGCCAGCAGGCGCAATTGGACCAGACTAAAGATGAGATAATGACAAAGGCTCAGCAGATGCATGCCGACAAAGAGTCAATGCATGAAGAACTCGTTGCCCAACTGCGAAGTGAAGAGATCGATCAGGTTCGTGTGAAGGCATTGGTAGCTGAGCACAGAGCGAAGATGGATGACGTTGTCGATCTGATCGTGGTCCGCCTGGCTGAGTTTCATAAGACGCTGACACCGGAGCAAAAGGAAAAGTTGATTTCCAAAATTGAAACTTTTAAAAAATGGCATCACCGTGACTTGGAATAGAAAAGAGTTGCGAGTTGCGAGTTGCGGGTTGCGGGTTGCGGGTGTCGGGTTGCGCGTTGCGAGCTTACGGGTTGCGGGAATGGGTGTTTAGAGATGCAACGTGCGGTTTGTTAGTCGCGTGTTTAAGAGCAGGGCCGATCGTTGGGGTCGGCTCTGTAAAATCCGATTGCGCTGCTTTGTTGGCGATAACACCGACGGGCACGGGAGCTTTACAGTGAGCAAAGGTGACATCGGGATAGTGAATGATTATTGTTTTTGTCATATTCAGTTTTAATTCAGGAGTCTATTTGATATGACACGAAGACAGTTCATTCGAAATTTTCTGATCACCTTTAAAAGCCTGGCGATGATGAGCCTTATGCCGAAAATACCTATTGCGGCAGTTCCCGCTGATTCCGCAACAGAGACGCCCCATTATAAACTGTTAAACGGACGCAGTCTGCGCAATATTGCGCAAGAAAAAATACATCACAATTCCGGCGGCTTTGTGAACCCTTTAGGGCTGAATCGCGAAGGCCGCTTCTGGGAAGTCATGAAATGGAAGCTTTTCAGTAACAATCAATTTAAAAAATTCTTTACGGGAGAACAGGTAACTCCCGTATCCATCGATTGGGAGCCGGTTCGACAATACCAGGGCTGTTCAATAACCTTTGTCAAACATGCCAGCGTGATGATCAAAGATGAGGACCGTTATATTCTGGTCGATCCGGTATTCTCTGATATCTTCTGGTTTATCAAAGACTTTTCACCGCTGGAGTTTGATCTGCAAACCATGCCGCAGCCCCGTCATGTTCTCATTACCCATGGGCACTATGACCATCTTGACAAACCATCCCTGGCATCTTTGAATAAAAACACCCATGTCATCTCCCCCCTGGGTTACAACCAAATCTTTCGAGATCTGGCCATGAATAACCGGACGCAGTTGGACTGGTTTGATTCGTATGGTGACGGGAAGCAGGAAATTACATTTTTACCTTGCAATCACTGGACGATGCGTAACCCGATGACAGGGCCCAACCGGTCTTTGTGGGGTTCATACCTGATTAGAACCAGCAGCGGGCACACAATTTATTTATCGGGCGATACCGCCTATTTTGATGGTTTTGAACAACTGGGAAAGGAATTTGATATCGACCTGGCCATCTTCAATGTTGGCGCCTATGAACCCCGCTGGTTCATGGCACCAAGCCACATGAATCCGCGCGAAACGGTTCAGGCCTTCAAAGAGCTAAATGCCCGCAAACTGCTGATTGTTCATTGGGGAACCTTTCGAGAGGAACTCAAAAAAGAAGGGCTTCTCGACCGTCTGGTCGATCTCAAGCATGGTGAGACTATGTTTTTATAGAAAAAGTTCGGTCGACCACCGAAAGGGCAGTGTTTTTTTTATGAACCGCACGCTCACTTTGTTCGCTCGACAGACGCGGACGCACGCAGAACTTTTGCATCCGCGACCCCAGTGAAACATGCTGCGCGTTTCACAGGGCAAGCCTGCGGAGGCAAAAACAGTAATCGCTGCGCGAACCGATCGGATCTTCAACTTGAAAGGCCAGAGGCTTTTTTGTCCGCGAATTGTCTGCGTGTGTCTGCGGTTACAATATTTACTGATCTATCGAACACTACGGGGATCATCTGCTCCTCCAATTAAATTACACCAACTTTCTTGGATGTGATCTTTGAATACAATCTATTTAATGCGACAAAAGTATGACCTCAACCATCCTCATCATAGACGATGATGAGAAACTGAATCGGCTTCTGACAGACTTTTTGGGCGAATTCGGTTTCATAACACTGACTGCCACCCATCCGGAAGATGGTCTTAAAAAGCTGAACCAGAAATCCCCCGATTTGGTGATACTGGATGTGATGCTGCCCGGAATGGACGGGTTTGAAGTCTGTAAAACGATTCGGCAACAATCTTTGGTGCCGATTATTATGCTTACCGCCCGAGGCGAGCTGTCGGATAAGGTCGTCGGCCTGGAATTGGGTGCCGATGATTACCTGCCCAAACCATTTGAGCCGCGGGAACTGGTGGCTCGAATTCATTCCGTTTTGCGGCGCACACAAAAAGTCGACAAGACCCGACCTCAATCCTTCGACCGGCTGCATATCGATTTTTCCAGACACATCGTCAAGCTCGATGGTGATATTGTGGATTTGACCACCAATGAGTTTGCCGCGCTGGCTTTGCTCGCCGGAAAACCGGGAAAAGTGTTTAATCGGGATGAGATCCTGCAGGAATTGCGGGGGATCGACTGTGACGCATTCAATCGGTCGGTGGATATCACTATGAGCCGTTTGCGCCAGAAATTAAATGATGATGCCAAATCACCCGTATTTATCAAAACCGTGTGGGGTACCGGGTATGTTTTTATTGGAGAGCCAACAGATTCTATAAATTTTTCACTCTAACCCGGATAATCCGAAAAAAATGGCCACAAAGGCACAAAGGCACAAAGCTAATTTATTTGCTACGATCTATCTTTGCGTTTAGGTGTCTCGGTAGCGAAAATATATTGCCACCCCGGTGAAATGGACCATGTATTTCACCGGGCAGGCAGGTACGGAGGGGTAAATATTTTTCTTTGCTGGTACTTGCATCCCGTCTTGGACAGGCCGGCGACGGCAAAGAAAAGATATCCGTTCATAGAAAGCGTTGGTTTTATCCAATCGTCGTCTCCCGATTGGATAAAAAATAATCCTCCTCCGGCGGACTGTGTTCTCAGTGCCTACGTGGTGCAGATCAAGAAAGGGCGGCATTAAGCGTTTCATGTGAGATATGCGAATAAACTGGTTCAAGAGAATCATAAGATCGGTTTTTACCAAACTGCTGGTGGTTATTATCTTAACCGGGATCTTTGTCAATCTGGTGGTGATCGGATTTTTCTGGCACCATCGAAGTGCCGCCGGCCGGCCGCTTCATAAAAACATTCTACAATATTTGAACTATATCATTGCCGATTTAGGAGATCCCCCGCAGCTTGAACGTGCCAAAACATTGGGCCGACAGGCCACTATTCAAATTTATTATGAAAGTGCAGACACGAGCTGGACTACGGCTGAAAACTTTTCGGACGTCAACAACGCACGTTGGCATGACTGGAGTAAAGATCCCCTGATTCGTTTAGGCCGGCACCACGGGCATCATTTCGTAGAATTATCCCATGATTCAGGGCGATTTGTTTTCGGGCTGGACAAAAATTTTGAGCTGGATCCTGAGCGGCGTCGCATGGTAATTGTTTTGTTAACCCTGTTGACCCTGATCCTTGCAGGCGCCTTTTTATCGATCCGATGGATTCTAAGACCCGTAAAATGGCTGCAGGAAGGTGTGCAGGAAGTCGGACGCGGCAATTTGAAGCACCGGGTCCGCCTGAAAAGATCGGATGAGTTGCGGGAGCTTGCAGCGGCCTTCAATGACATGACCGACCGCATCCGCGATATGCTTCACACCAAAGAACAACTGATGTTGGATGTCAGCCACGAGTTGCGATCTCCGATCACCCGCATGAAAGTCGCCCTGGAATTTTTGCCGGAAGGCCAGGCCAAAGACAGCCTCAAAAGTGATATCGCCGAAATGGAGACGATGATCAATGAAATTCTGGAAACCGCCCGGATGCATCATTTGCATGGAAATCTCCAGCGGCGGCTAACTAATCTGGCCGATCTTTTGGAAGGTATTCTTGCTGATTACGGGAACCAACCTCCCGGGGTTCAGGCCGGAGATTTTGCGGCTGAAATAGAGCTGAATGTGGATCCGGAGCAGGTTAAAACTGTTTTCCAAAACATTTTGACCAATGCCATCAAATTTTCCGCCCCTGACGATAAGCCTGTTATGATTTCTGTAAAAAAGCAAACTGACTCAACCGTAGTGCGGATCCTCGATCACGGAATTGGGATCCCGCCCGATGAACTGCCGTTTATTTTTGAGCCGTTTTACAGGGTCGATAAATCCCGTTCGAAACGAACCGGCGGCTACGGCCTGGGTTTAAGCTTGTGCAAGACGATCATGGAGGCCCACGGCGGCCGAATTGAAGTTGACAGCAAACCCGGTGCGGGGACCTGCGTATCTCTTTTTTTTCCGCAATAGGTGATAGGGTTAAAGGGATCAGCGTTCACCGTTCAGGGTTGCCCAAGGTAAATTTTTCAATCTATCTCCCGGGTCAGTTGACATGGCCTCAATGTCCTACCGCCGGATAAATCAGAAAAAACAAAATTCTTATTCTTTGTTTGTGCATTCGTGTCCTAGTGGCTTAACTTTGGCGAAATGAGGATGCCGCTAGAATTGACAATCCGCTGCATTATTTCTATATTACACTATTACCTAGATCGAGAAACGCTTAACTTAGGTTAGTTTCCATCCATAAATGGTCTTTTTGCCCAATCTCGGCGTCAATCGGCGCCTTTATTTGTGCGACGTAGCCAGCTACGTCTCCGCACAACCGCTTGATAACCGATTTATGGACGGGCACTAGGTTAATAAAACCTTGGTCAATCAGGCCGGGAATCCATACTGTCTCAATTCCAATCGAAACGGGAGCCATCTAATGAGGTCAAAGTATTTCTGCTGTGGGTTGCTGATCGCCATGTTTCTGACGATCTGTTATTTCAGCATTGTACATGCATCCGACGATATCAAGTGGCATTCATATGAAGAGGGGAAGGTGTTGGCAAGAGTTGAGAAAAAAAAGGTGTTTCTGCATTTTTATGCGGACTGGTGCGCTTTTTGCGCGAAAATGAATAAAGAGACATTTCCAGATGCCACGGTGGTATCGTACCTGAAAAATAATTTTATATCCGTTCGAGTGGATATCGACAAAGAACGTCCTACCACTGAAAAATATGGCGTTAAAGGAGTTCCGGCCAACTGGTTTTTGACGGAGACGGGCCAGCCCATCATCAGTATTCCAGGCTACATTGCCCCCGATGCGCTGTTGTCCTTGCTTAAGGAAGTGAACGGAATAAACGTGGGCGGTTAAAACTATCTCGTCACCTTTATTGCCCTTTGTTATAACTGGTTGATCTGGAATAATAACCGAGTGCTTAAATTGCTGATAATATAATGTTCTGATATCGTGAAAAATTGAGATTATACCGAATAGTGATTTCAACAACCCAATGCGAATAATCAAGGAAATAAGCATTATTGTGGGCGCATCGATCATCGCGGCGTTTGCAGTCA
Organism: uncultured Desulfobacterales bacterium; assembly: GCA_945787595.1. The sequence continues at coordinate 9,730 of CALZJV010000197.1, forward strand.
ATTATTTCTCACCGGCCGGAATTGCCCTTGTGGGCCAGTGGGATACCGCAATGGGTGTGATTACGGCGAATGAAAAAAACGATATTGTCCTCAACGACCTTGAAATCGGCGACGTCACCCTAGCCAAGAAGTTTTATGACAGCAAGAAGTTCGTTTTTGTCGATGCCCGGTCCCGGGATGATTATGATGAAGGACACATCTTGGGAGCGGTTTCTTTGCCGGTGGGTCAATTTGATGACACAATCGAGGCGTTTTTAGAACAATATCCGCCTGAAAGCGCCATTGTTACCTATTGTTCGGGCAGGACCTGCGAGGACAGTCACAAGCTGGCCCAACTTCTTTTAGCGTTTGGATATACGCAGATTAAGGTATTTATCGATGGATTTCCGGGATGGGAAGCGGAAGGACATCCAATTGAATAAACTCATCAAAACCATCTTTAATAACAGCTGGATTGAGCTGGCAGCACGCTGGATTCTTGGGGGGCTGTTTGTATATGCCAGTTATAACAAGATTCTGGCGCCGGCTGTATTTGCAAAGATTATTTACGGGTATGGCCTATTCCCGGCCATGTTCATCAACCTGATTGCCATCATGGTGCCTTTTCTGGAGCTTGTCGCAGGGCTTGCCCTGATCATCGGCTTTTATCCGCGGTCCGCCGCACTGATCGTCAATGCCATGCTGCTGGTCTTTATCACCGCTCTTTCTATAAATCTTATCCGCGGCCATGAATTCGACTGCGGCTGTTTTTCGATAAACTCCGGTGCTCAAGAGACCTTTGCCGGGCCATTGATTATCAGAGATTTCCTAATACTTGCTTTGGGGCTTCATGTTTTCTTTTACCGGAATGCGCGGCGGCTGTGCATCCTGTGACCAAACATTTTCGCCACCAAGACACCAAAACACAAAGACAAGTTAGGGGCTTCGCCCAAATTGTAGAATTTCCAATACATTAAATTATAGCAAACCATTTTGCTTTGTGCCGCAGTGCTTTTATTCATAATTACAGTAATATAGTAGCCGTAATATTTTTTTTCCAAAGATACTGAATGTTGAATGGATTCGATTTTCATTTCTTTTTTTGGACAGGGTTTACAGGATTAATGGGATTTTTTTGATACCCTTAGGTTGAAGGTCTTTCTATCAAAATAATCCTGTAAATCCTGTCTGATATTCTTTTTTAATAGAAACCATTCTTCAAGTTTTGCGTTACTGTAATTTTGAATCTATGTACTTATTGGCCGTTTTTTCCGGCTCGTCCGGGTTAGGGGATCACCACAAAAAATAACGGAGTATAATATATGGAAAAAAATGAGAATAAACCTACCGGTGCGGGCAAAAACAGTTTTGACCTTATTGATACGGGAACATTTTTCCAGGAACTCAATCTCCAAAAAGGAATTTCGTTTCTGGATGTGGCCAGCGGCAGAGGTGCCTACAGTCTGGCGGTTTCGGATATTGTCGGGCCGCAGGGCAATGTTTTTGCGGTTGATTTGTGGGCCGAGGGAATCGAAATGCTTAAAGCTGCCGCACAAGAAAGGGGATCTGAAAACATCACAGCCTTTGTCAGTGATGTTGGCCGGCGAATTCCCGTCGAAGATCAATCGATCGATGTTTGCCTAATCGCCACGGCTTTGCATGACTTTGTCGAGGACCGGATAGATAAGGGCGTGCTCGATGAAGTTGGCCGGGTGATCAAACCGGCCGGCCGCCTTGCTATCATGGAGTTTAAAAAAATTGATGGGCCCCCGGGCCCTCCGATTGACATCAGGTTGTCCCCTGAAGATGTCGCAGACATGCTGGGCCCATACGGTTACAAAAAAGAACATGCTGTAGACGTCGGCCCCTATAACTACTTAATTTCGCTAAATAAATATTAATTAATGCCTTAAACCTTCAGCGTTGCTGATAGTCCAAGCTTTGTTAAGCATGCAGGTAAGTGAAAACTCACCGCTCGCTTCGCTCAAGTCGCAAAGATCGCAGAGAAAATGATATTTTTCATTTGCCGTTGATCCTCCAAAAACACTGGCGGACAGGAAGGACGGCAAAAGAAAAGTATTCAGCAAATGCGCACGTTCAAGGCAAGCATTGAGAGTTTTTATTTTCAGTTCGTATTGACAGTTCCAAAGGGTCGTTGATTTTTGCTTTCCGCCCTCTCAGCGGAAAGCAAAAAAATAAAGCAAAATCTCTGTGTGCTCCGCGCCTTTGCGGTGAAATTGAAATTTATAATGCCCCCCTTTTTAGGGAGACCATCAAGCCATCTCTTTTAGGGGTGGTAATTGACTATTATCTTACAAATTGTTGTATGAATTCATACAAATTTGATCGAAAAAGAGACCCTAAAAAAAGAAGGCCACCGTGCTGGCCGGATTCGGATCATCGCCCAACCCCGGCTATGGTCGGCACGGTGGCCGACCCTACGTGGTTCGACTCACAACCGAAGGGCTCGTCGCCGGCTGCGGTTCGATATGCGATATGCGATAATCGACTTTCGGATTTCCGGTTTGCCGTTCAGGGCGTGATCAGATTCATATCCGTTACAACACCGAAGTGGCGGAATCGGCCCTCTTTGACAACCTGGACCTGAACTTCCTTGACGACCTCGCCGATGTCATTGAACCCTTTGATCTGGCCGGTAAGGGCGTTATAATTTTTAGTATCGGCGATGGCATCCCGGATGGCTTTACCATCTGTGCCGCCTGCGCGTTTAATGGCTTCGCAAATGATCATAAAGGCATCATAAGCGGAAGCGCCTACCATATCCGGTTGAAGCTTATAGCGTGCCTCGTATTCTTTTAGAAACGCTTGCACTTCAGGCCGGGGGTCGTCGCGGTTTAAATTGGTGACGATTATAAAGCCTTCGGCTGAATTTCCTGCGATTTCAAGGGTTTTGGGAGAGTCTGCGCCTTCTTCACCGAGGATCTGGGTTGTTATGCCCATTTCCCGGGCCTGTTTGATGATCGGCGCAGTCTGAAAATAATAACCGCTGGCAAAGATCAGGTCCGGAGCGATCTCTTTAATTTTCGAAAGATAGGGTTTAAAATCTTTTTCTTTCATGGGGTAGGTCTGGGCATAAACGATTTCAGTCCCTTTGGCCGATTTGCCGACATACTCCTTGAATCCCGCTGCCAGGGTACGGCCAAAGTCGTTGTCGCTGGTTAAAAGCGCAATCCGTTTGGCTTTCAGCATTTGAACGGCGACATAACCGGCGGATTTACCTTCCACCATACCCAGAAAACCATTGCGAAAACAGAAATCCCCTGCTTTGGTGATGTCCGGATGAACCGCATAGGCAGCCACAAGGGGTATTTCTTCATCCTGGAAAATCGGGGCCGAGGCCCGGCTGGGGGTGCTGTAAGAGCCGGCCACAACGCCCACCACCCGATCCTGCTGAATGAGTTTGCGGGCCACCGCGACGGCTTCTTTGCCGTCGGCCCGGTCGTCATAGGCGATCAGCTCGACTTGTTTGCCGAGTATCCCGCCTTCATTATTGACTCTTTCCACGGCCAGTTTGACGGAATTATGGACACTGGCGCCATCGGCCGCGGCAAAACCGGTCAGGGGCGCCATCAATCCGATTTTGATGGTGTCTGCGCCGGATGCACCAGCGGCAAATAACAATACGAAGCCCATTAGAATCAAAAGTCTGGTGATTTTCATGTGTGAACCTCCTTTCTGGTTCGTTGGTGGTTGCTTAGTTAATTGGTTGATTCGTTGAATGGTTAAATAGTTAAGCAATTTTCCCTGACACCAGACATCTGAAACCTTCATTTTCCTACAACATGTTGTCAGAAAAATCCAGCTAAGGGCCTATTAAACTTATCAACTATTCAACTAAAAGTACTTTATAATCTAATGCCCCAAATATACTTCCTTAACCTTAGGATCTTCAAGCAGGTCTTTCGCAAGCCCCTCATGAACGTACTTTCCGGTCTCCAGAACATAGGCGCGGTGTGAAATTTCAAGGGACGCCATGGCATTTTGCTCGACCAGCAGAATGGTTAAGCCACGTTCCCGGTTAAGCTGGCTGAGAACCCTGAAGACCTGGTCGACCAGTTTCGGCATAAGCCCCATGGAGACTTCGTCCACCAACAGCAGCTTGGGATTCGAAATCAATGCACGGGCAATGGCCAATTGCTGCTGTTCTCCACCGGAAAGCGTATTTGCCGGCTGATCATTTCTCTCCTTCAAAATTGAGAATAGATCATATAGCCATGTAATTTGATCGTCAACATTTATAGTTTTGTGCAGGCTATAAACACCGGTCATCAGATTTTCATATACCGTCAGGCGCGGAAACACCCTGGCCCGTTCGGGAACCATACGAATACCGGCTCTGGCCCGCTGATAGGTCACCAGGGAAGTCATTTCTTCGTTATCGAAATGGATTTTTCCTTTTTTCAGGGGCACAATTCCCATAATACCGTTTAATATCGACGTTTTACCGGCACCGTTGGCCCCGATAATGGAAACCAGCTCTCCTTTTTCAAGGTGGAAGTTTACCCCGCTGACAGCACGAATATCGCCGTAAGCGATGTGAAGGTCTCGGGCATCAAGCAGCATCTTCAGCCCCCCGGGGATACGTCAAATTTGAAAATAGCCCAATAAGGTTAAAGTAATTCACTATCACCTCATACGCTTAAAATCCGAAATTCCAATACCCAAATCCCAAATAATATCGAAATTCGAAAATCCAATGACCCAAACATTCTGTTGACTTCTTTAATGTTTGATAGCCGATCTGCCTGTTTCGGATTTTGAGTTTTGGTCATTGGTATTTGTTTGGGGTTTGGTTTTTGGTGCTTGTAATTTCCATGGTTTTTATTTCTAAATGATATAAGCAAGTCCAGCTGGTAATCAGTTTATATGGCGTGAACCTGTTCCGCCTCCTTTCGCCCCAGGTAAGCCTCGATCACCCGCTCGTTTCGCTGGATAGCCCGCGGTGGACCTTCCGCTATTTTGCGGCCATGATCCATTACCACAAGCCGGTCGCACAGGCCCATGGCGACCCGCATGTTATGTTCGATCAGTAGCACGGTACTGCCGTCGTCGCGGATACTTCTGATGAGTCCCTCCAGCTGTTCTATTTCTTCATGGCGTAGACCGGAAAACGATTCATCCAGCAGCAGAAGCCTGGTGCCGACGGTCAATGCCCTGGCGATTTCCAACCTGCGCAAATTTCCTAGGGGCAGCAACCCGGCCTTGCGATCTGCCAGATCCGCCAGTCCGATCCGCTCCAGCATTTTCAGGCCTTTTTGTTTTTCCGATCCGGCTTTCCAGGAGGACCAGATTTTCGAAAAACTCTGATACCTGGTTATTCCGCGAGCAACCAGGACATTTTCAAGCACGCTGAGCGAGGCAAACGGTTTTACAATCTGAAACGTGCGGCCGACACCCAGATTGGCGACCTGGTGCGGTGTCGTACCGTCCGTGCGCTGGCCATTAAATACAATTTCACCGGAACTGACTCCGTATACGCCTGAAATCAGGTTAAAGCAGACGGTTTTTCCGGCACCATTGGGCCCGATGAGGCCCAGAATTTCACCAGTTTTGACCTCAAAATTTACCCGATCCAACGCTTTCAGACCGCCAAAGTATTTGGAAACATCCTTGACTGCCAACAAGGTTTCATCCATTTTTTGCCCCCGGTACTGCCAGGGTAATCCCTGATGTTGCAAAAGTCGAGGATGCTGCAGCTTCAAGGCGTCCAAGGGTGAAGCTGTAGTAGGCTACCGCAATCCCTTGGCAACGCAGAAGATGCAGTATCCTCGGCTTTCCCGCAGGGTAAACAACAGGACGATTTTGTTTTACTGCTGGTGGATGTGACATATAATAAAATTGACGGAAACGCCTTAACCTCGCAGAATTATCCGGTACCATTTTTTTACTATATTTCGTCCTGTTGTTTATGCAACGTTAGGGTAAACACGCGACGCGCTATACTGCCTTCTCCCAAAAGGCCGCCCGGCTGAAATCGTATCATCAGGAGCAAGAGCAGCATGTAAAATAGATAACGATAATCCACCAGGGGCCGAAACACTTCCGGCAATGCACCGAGAATCAGGGCGCCGAGAACCGGTCCCCAGAGTGTTCCCATACCGCCGACAACCACCATGCTGAGCAACAGAACTGAAACCGGAAAAGAAAAATCCCCGGCGCTGATAAAGCGAATATAATGGGCATACAGCGCACCGCCCAGTCCGGCGATGGCGGTGCCGACAACAAAAGCAAGCAGCTTGAAGCGGACGGGTGAAATTCCCATACTTGCGGCGGCGGATTCTTCTTCCCGCAGGGCAAAACAAGCTAAACCGCCCCAGCAGCGGGTAAACCACCAACAGAAGATCAGTACCAGCAAAAGAAAAAACAAACAGAGATAAAAAAAGCCGAGTCCTTTAAGTTTAACGCCGAAAAGCATGATACGGGGGATTCCCCCGATACCCAGTGCACCGCCGAAAAAGGGAATGTAAAGAAAAATGGCTTCCACGATGAAATTGATTCCGATGGTCGTGATGGCCAGAAAGTCATCTCTTACCCGCAGGCTGGGAAGTCCAAGTAAAAGACCGATAAAGGCAGTGATGACGATGACAAAGGGTAGCGCCGACCAAAAAGAAAAGCCGGCTTTGGTCGCCAGTAGGGCGGCACTGTATGCACCGATGCCAAAAAAGGCGGCATGGCCCAGGGAGATCTGTCCGGCGTAACCCACGATTACGTTAAGCCCGCAGACGACGATGGCGTAAATGGTGATAATGGTTGCGATGGTGATTACGTATGCGTTCAATCAGCACTCCTTATTTCGACTACACCAGAACAGTCCGGGTAGCGTGCCACAAATCCGAAAATCAAATGTTCCAAACTGTTGTAGTTAGGCCTCTAAGTACATAGATTCCTAAATACAGTAAGGTAAAACTTTAGGAATGGATTCTATTAAAAAAAGAATATCAGACAGGATTTACAGGATTAATTGGATAGAAGGGCCTTCGGCCTAAAGGAATCTCGCCGAAGGCGAAAAAAATCCCAATAATCCTGTAAATCCTGTCTAAAAAATGAAATTAAAAATCGAATCCATTCAACACTCAGTGCCTTTAAATATTTAGCGGGACCCCAGTAATCCTTCCGATCGCCACATAAGGACACCGATCATGGCGATAAACGCCAGCGCGTCTCTGGGCAGAGGGATATTGGCATAACCGATGAGCAGAGTTTCCGCCACTCCGAGCAGCAGCGATGCAATCACTGCTCCTGGAACGGAGCCCAGCCCGCCGACAACAATAATGGCCAACGATTTGTAAGCCGGGACCGCTCCCATGGTTGGGTATACCTGGTTGTAATAAATGCCGACCAGTATTCCGGCGACCGCCGCACTCGCCGATCCGATAACAAACGTGATACTGACAATCAGGTGACTGTTGATCCCCATGGCATCTGCAATCGGGATGTCCTGGGATGTGGCCCGCATGGCCAGACCCAACTCTGTCTTGCTGGTAATATACCAGAGCAAAAGCAACACCAGGGCGGTGATACAATATACAGCCATCAAGGTAGATGATATGGTGATGCCGCTGATTTGGACTTGTGGAAATGGGAGCGCAGCCGGAAAGGTTAAAATGTGCGGCCCGGCAATCAGACGGCATAGTTCCTCGATGGCCAGCATTGCGGCAATGCTGCCGATCAGCGGAACATAGGGAGGGTATTTCATCAGGGGATAATACACCAGTCGTTCGATGGCCACACCCAGCATGGCGCAAAAGGCCATACTACCGACTATCCCGACGAACAGACTTCCACTCAGCTTAACTAAAAAAAGGCCCGCATAGGCACCGCAGGTATAAATTCCGGCATGCGCAACATGAAGGATTCGCAATATCCCGTATACCAGGGCCAGCCCCAGGGTGATCAGGGCATAGATGGAACCGATGGCGACACCGTTTAACAGTTGTTCAAAGAAAAGCTGCATGGGTTGCCCTGCTAATGGATCCTGTTCGTAAGCCGACTATCACCTAAATTGAGGTTTTCCTGACAATAAGATGTCAGAAAATGAAAGTTTCCCCGCTCCCGCTTCGCTTCATACGGGATCGTAGACAGTTGTTGGGTGTCAGAAATAAGAAAATTTCAAATAACAAATCACAAATACCAAATGGTTCGACAAGCTCACCACCACCCTGAGCCAGGTCGAAGGGCAAATTACAATGACCGAAATTCGAAATACCAAACCTGTTTTGGTCATTGAATATTGAAATTTGGGATTTTTTAATACCTTAGTTTCTTATTCGATCGGACCGGTTTTTTTTGCCGGCGGCTGGTCTGACACCCGAAACCCGACACCTATTTAAATTGTCAGCATGCTTTCAGCGTTTCAGGGGTCACTTGCTTATTCCATGCACCGCGACGGAAGTAGCATTTTTACTAAATTACCACGGCAGCAAGTATCTCATGTTCCTTGGATTTTGCCTGCTGTTCCAGATCATTTATTTCTCGGGTCAATTTTTTTACAAATTCATCATCTTCTATGGAACTTAAATTAATTTTTACATTGTATAATGCTGCAAGAGCGGCGGTCCTGGCATTCATGGCGGCGACGATCCCATCTGTGACGGCATTTTTATTCCCGCTGCCAACGGCTCTGCCGGCCAGGTTTATGACCTTGACTGCATTGTTGGCGACTTCCAGAGGAACGAGGGCCGCGTGTTTAAATGCTTTCTGGATTTCCAGTTTTCGCAATTCCCTTTCTTGATCCGTTGCCTTGGGAAGTTTAAAGGCGGCCATAACTTCGCTGTAGGCCTCAGCATCCCTGTCGATGGCTGCAGTCAGTTTTTCTCTCAATTCGGCAGCTTTCCCAGCGATATCCTTCATCTCTTCTTCAACGGCTTCATAGCCTTTTTTGCCGATGGTCAGATTGGCTACCATTGCGGTAAGGCCGGCGGCCAGGGAGGCATTCAAAGCTGCGACACTTCCGCCACCGGGAACCGCAGTCCCCGCGGCTGCTTTATCCAAATACTCCGTAATTTTTAAATTGGCTAACAATATGTCATCCCTCCTTTTTCTCTATCAAAAACCAAATTTCCCTTTTTGACGACTTTGTCGACCGTGTTGATGCCGATATGATAGGGAATGAATTTGTAAGACGGATATTCAAGCACCGCCAAATCCCCATTTTTGCCGATGTCTATGCTGCCGATGGTATTTGCCCTGTCGATCGCGGCCGCGGCGTTAATCGTCAGTGCCGTCACGGCTTCTTCGGTGGTGATGTCCATATAAAGTGTCGCCAGAGCAAAAATGAGCGGTATGGATTCGGTGAAGCAACTGCCCGGATTAAAGTCGGTTGCCAGCGCCACCGCACAATTGGAATCTATCATATAGCGGCCCCTGGCATACGGTTCTTTTAAACTGAAGGCGGTTGCCGGAAGCAGGGTCGCAACCACACCGGCGGCAGCCATTTGGCGGATGCCTTCTTCTGAGGCCTGCAGGAGGTGATCAGCCGATACCGCTTCAAGCTCGGCTGCCAGTTCAGCCCCGCCGGTTGGTACGATTTCATCGGCATGAAGCTTTAATTTTAATCCCAGCTCTTTTGCTTTACTTAAGAGGTGTCGGGACTGCGCG
>CALZJV010000198.1 GCA_945787595.1 uncultured Desulfobacterales bacterium
GGAGGAAATTGATGGAAATCCGAAAAAAAGGCGAAAATGGTTAGAGAATCAGGAAGGTGGTTAATTTGACTTTACATAATACGGGGCTTCACATAACATGTCCACCTGCTTGCATTTGATAATGGAGGTCGCAATGTCATCCCAGATTCAATAAAGTTGGCAGCTGGCAGAACTGGCCAGGAATACAATATTCGTAAAAACAGGAAGGGGGCATTCTGGGAGGATCGGTATCATTCAACGGCTGTGGAAAAAAATCGCTATCTAAGGCAATGTATCACTTATATCGATATGAATATGGTTCGTGCCGGCGTGGTAGAGCATCCCACACAATGGGAGTTTTGTGGATATAGGGAAATCCAGAATCCTAGTAAAAGGAAAGGCATTATTGATTTTGATCGGCTGTTGAGCTTGCTGGGCTTTGAAAACTATGATGATTTAAAAGATGCCCACTACAAATGGGTGGAAAGTGCAATCCAAACCGACAATCGTGATAAAGAAAACAAGTGGACACAAAGCATTGCTGTCGGCAGCAAATCGTTTATTGAGAAGATGAAGGGGGCCCTTGGCTATAGGGCAAGAGGCAGAAAGCTAATTTGTGCTGACGATACATTTGAACTTCGGGAAGTGATAACGCCATTCGGCAATGCTGATAATCTGGATTCCGAGAACACATATTTATGGAATCAATAACCAGCATCCTTAATCGGACAGTTTTTGCATGAAAATAGATCGATTAAGACCGAAATACTGGTGTTTTTAGACCTCTTTTCTCAATTTTTCAATATGTTGCTGTGGCCCGACCCCAGGACACTACTAAGACGAACGCCTGGCCATCCATAAGAACTTTGTCCTCGACCATTACCTGAAGCAGTTCAACGAAGAAACCATCGCTACCAAACAGCAGAAGCATTGCGGCGAGCCCTGCGTCGCCGTATGCAAGAAGATGAACGGCGAATTCAAGAAGGACTACGAGCCCTATCAAACCATGGGCCCCCTTTCCGGAATCTTTGATCAACGGGCCGCTGAACAGCTCAACCATCACGCCGATATGCTGGGGTTTGACGGCATTTCCAGCGGCGGAGTAATCGCTTGGCTGATGGAATGTCTGGCCAAGGAATACCTCAAACCCAAAGATCTGGGGGTAAAGAGAGTCCCCATCTTCAGAGCCAAAGACTTTGATGTGGTCGGGGCCTCCCTGCACAATGCCGAGATCGGGATCGGGCTTCTGGATGCAATCATTGACCAACGCGGCTTACTGGATCTCAGTCAGGGAGCAAGAAAACTGGCCCGCCGTCTGGCCCGAACCCATGACCAGAAAGTGCTGGACGGCTTCCTCTACACGGCCTATGCCCGTAAAGGTTGGATGGTCCCCAATCAATACTGGACTCCCGGAGTCCTCTCCCCCATGACTATCATGGGGAAATACTACATGTACTACGGGAACGAATTCATTACTCCCCGGGAGCTAGGACGCAAGAATGCCGAGAGAATGACCAAGGAGCTAGTTCTGGACAATCTCGGGTTTTGCCGTTTCCACCGCGGTTGGGCCGAAGAAATGATGCCCCGATGTTGTCGGGGCCCTAGTCGACATGAAGGAGGAATTTCTCGCCAGTATCGAGATTACCGCCAGTCGGATCAGCAGCCGCAACTCTTCGGTTTTCTGGGAGTCGGAACGCAATGTGGACTACGTACATACCTTTCTGAAACGCGAACGGGATGTCGAAGGCAATACCGATCCGGAACTGCTGAAATGGCTCGATGCCTTCCAAAAAGACAGAAGAGAAGCTTCCCTAAGTTACTGGTACGAAATGCATAAGGGAGTGCATGAATCCCTGCGGGAATTCTAGCAGGCAGGTCTGCGTCATCGAACCAGCGGATGGACCATGACCGAGAATCGCACGCTTCGCTTCGCGATTCCCGGCAGGTCATCCCATCGTTACTCCAACGAGGCTTGTGATATCATCAGCTCCAGCCTTCAAACCTTAGCTGGCGATATCTGCTATAAATCTTAGCATTCGACATCATCTAAAATTTTATGATATCTGTTTTATATATAACATTTTCAGTGAGTTATGATATTGGCAAGAAATCTAACAGCGGAGGTCAAACAATTTAGAGGCAAATTTAGAGCATATCATCAATTTAGCCGGGGTTCAGAGGATCTCAATTTATCACAACGCTTCAAAATTATATAATATTTGAATGAGTGGTATGTTGTCACCACCGACTCGGCATCCCATCTGACTGCAACGTTAGGTCAATTTCAATCAGCACTGGTATTGATAGACAAGAGAAAATTCTCACTTTTCCATAATCTTAAATATTGATTGACCGAGCCCTTTCTGTCCTGTGTCAAAAAGCCTGACTTGACAACAGCTATCCCAGTTCGCCGCATATATATTAAGCGGTGCATTAAAGTTTTTCAAACTAATACCGATATGCCATTCAATACACAGGGTACATCTCAAAATACATCTTACAATTTCAATTAGAAAGGAGATAGTGAACACGCTCATCTAATTTGGCTGCAGTAACAGTTGTCGTCCAGCTTTTACTATTGTTAGGATACCTAGCTGATCCGGAAGGATACCAGTAAGCCTTCAATAATAACCATTTTGCATTAATAAGGAGTTAAGAATCATGCAAAAGCGAATCCGGCTTTACACTAAATATTGCTTGTACCTCATGGGTTGTGTCTTCCTATTTTCAAACCTCTGCGGCATAGCTAATGGCGCGGAATACAAACTTCGAGATAACTCCCGGATTAAGGGGAATTTACCGCGAATTCGCGAAATAATTCGAGTGCATAAGCGGCACAGCGCGCAGCTGATGAACAAGTTTGGAGTATTTGCCACGGCAGCCGGTATTTCGCAAGATGGTGAACCGGTTGTCAAAGTTTTCACTTCGCAAGCAGGGATCGCCGGCATACCGGATTTTCTGGAAGGGGTTCCGGTAGTGACAGAGATAACGGACAGAGTCTACGCCCTTGCAGAACCACTACCCTTGCCGACCGAGAGGTGGGACCGCCCAGTACCGATTGGGATATCAACCGGTCATCCGGCAATTACGGCTGGCACTATCGGTGCCAGAGTTACAGATGGCTCAACCTTTTATGCGTTGAGCAACAACCATGTTTATGCTGACATCAATAATGCCAACATTGGGGACGATGTTATCCAGCCGGGTACTGCTGACGGCGGCAGTTTACCAAATGATTTGATCGGCACACTGACCGGTTATGAACCGATCAGATTCTGTCAGGTATTTTGGATTTGGTTGATCTGTTCAGAAACCAATACGATCGACGCTGCCATTGCGGATTTATCCTACACATCCGGAGAACCTGATGTGGGAGTTTCCACACCACCCGATGGGTATGGCACACCGAACACCATTATCCACCCGGCATACGGTATCCCGGAGGTTATTAATGATGGTGATGAGGATTTAGCGCAGTTACTGGGGCTAAGCGTCCAGAAATACGGCCGGACCACGAGATTGACCATCGGAACGGTAGACGCTATTAATGCCACGATAGATGTTTGTTATGATCAAGCATGTTCTAACGTCGCAAGATTCGTAGATCAGATCATCATCACACCCGGTACTTTCAGTGCTGGCGGCGACTCCGGGTCTTTGATCGTCACCAATGATGACGACAAAAATCCCGTCGCTCTGCTGTATGCCGGCAGCACCTCCCAAACCATTGCCAACCGGATTGACAGAGTACTCAATGCATTTAATGTAAGCATCGACAGCGAGCCGCCGCCGGTCATTACCTCTATCGAAGTAAATCCTTCTCCTCCTGAATCTCTTCCAATTATCGAAGTAGGCCAAAATCAGCAGTTCAACGCTGTAGGGAATTTCGACGACGGAAGCCCACCAGCGGACATAACCAATAGTGTTGCCTGGAACAGCTCGAATACCGCCGTTGCCACCATCGATTCTTTAGGACAGGCCACGGGTATATCGGAAGGAACAGCGGACATCACCGCCGCCAAAGACGGCATAACAAGTGATCCTGTTACCCTGACAGTAACCTCACCAACAATCACACTTGAATCCATTACTATCAGTTCCGAATGCGACAGCATAATAATAGGTGAAACTTGTATTTTCAGTGCAACCGGTACATATAGTGACGGCGGCACTTCGGACCTCACGTCGGCTGCTGAATGGTCTTCAACAGATGACGACATTGCTGTCTTCAACGAGCCGGGGATAGCCACTGGAATGGGTGTTGGAACTGTAGAGATACGTGCTTCATTTCAGGAAGTTACGAGTAGCCCTGCAATACTGGAAGTAACCGCTCCCCCGGTTTCCAGTGGTCCCTATCTCCAGATCGGGAAAGTAGGAATTAGCACTGCTGATTGGACATCGGTAACTCTGGATCACGACTACGGCGACGACATGGTCGTGATCTGTACCCCCAATTACGAGTTCGACGCCTTACTCTTGCCGGAGCCTCTGGTGGCACACGTGCAAAACGCTAGCGGAAGCAGCTTCCAGGTCAAACTCGTCCAGGCTGTCGGGGGAAGCTTCCAAGATGTGTCTGCAGACGTGCACTACATGGTGGTCAAGGCGGGTGTATACACTCTGGCCGAACACGGTGTCAAGATGGAAGCCGTAAAGTTTAACTCTACCATAACAGACGGGTCAGGTTCATGGGTGGGCCAAAACCGTTCCTACACTAACTCATATACTAATCCTGTGGTAGTGGGACAGGTGATGACATACAATGCAGATCGCGACTGGTACTGGTCCGTTTTCTGGTGCCGAGGCTCTTCCAGAACTAGCCCTCCATCGAGCACTGCACTATGGGTCGGCAAACATAAAGCGCAGGATCCACGAGTAGTCAATAATGAGACGCTTGGCTATGTTGTGATCGAAGCCGGAGAAGGTGAGATGGACACAGCGAGCGGTACAGCGAGGTACTTTGCGGCGCTAGGTTCTGACATAGTAAGAGGAATTGGCAACACCCCTCCTTACACTTACTCACTAAACAGTCTCTCTTTCACCCCTTCAACCGCCATTCTCAGTCAAGCTGCTATGGACGGTGGAGACGGTGGTTGGGCAGTGCTCTATGGACCCAGTCCGGTTACATATAGCTCATTGAAATTAGCCATCGAAGAAGATATGGCCTGGGATTCCGAGCGAAGGCACACTACTGAACAGGTGGGATACATTGTTTTTGAATAGCTAAATTGTTAAAACTGACCGGGGAGGGATAAGTCCCTCCCCTTGAATGCTCAGTTGAGAAAAAAATCTGATGTGAAATGGGGCGATAGTTGTGGTACCCCATTTTTTCCTATGAAAGAGAAAAAGAGAGAAAAGTTGTTTATGCGTTTCACTGTCAACCCTAATTATTCTTACCTGATAATAAAAATTATTATTTTTAGCACAGGAATGTTTCTAATCTGTGGTAGTACTGCATCTAGTGCTAACGAAACCGGTGAGAATGGGGAAAAAAATAAACATATGGTGCAAAAGCCAATCGAAGAAGTGCTCAAGGGACACACCAATAGGCTGATGTCAATCCCTGGAGTGTCAGGCACGGCACAAAGCCTTTGTGAGGGACAACCCTGCATCAAAGTCTTTGTCATCAAAAAAACACCGGAGCTGGAACAGAAGATTCCAAGTATCCTCGGTGGTTATCCGGTAGTGATACAAGAGACGGGGAAGTTTCGGGCGCTTCCCGAAAACCAGGATTGACGACCAATAATCAAGAATGTCAGATCATACCGGTACAAGCATAATGGTCTATATTCGATGGAATAGACCTTAGTGCATGTCTTTGGAATTGAGATAGGTAGGTTTCAGTCTCAAAACACCTCGAGCCTCCCGTAATCCTATCTTCCCTCCAGATTCAAAATAGTCTATTCTTGCTGCAAGCCGAAAGAAATCACTCTAGGCTGTACACGTAGCTAAGGAATTCTACATCCATGGCACTCATTGAGGTCCAGAGAACGACGCTGATGATTAAAGAACCCAGTAATAATCGTGAGAGGTGAAGTATCTAAACGAAGGCAGGGGCAGCAAAATGGTCCTGCCTCATAATTGTGCTATCCCCAACGAACATGCAATTTTCCAGCGCTGCCAAGTCTTCTGGCTACAATACCTATTCTCAACATTGGATTGATTACATATTGATTTATATAATCATTACAATTGCGTAAGTACAGGTGTCATCATTCGTGACTGTCAGGTCAAGTAAATCTTGTTTAGCTTCCGGAAGTTACAATATAAAAAGGAAACATAAAGAGAATCCGGAATTTTCGGCTAACAAACGATGGTTTTCCACTTGGGCAAAAACAAATGGTCAGTGGAAACTTATCTTTTATCATCGTGAGTTTATAGATGAGAGGTATTAAGTTCAAATATTTTTTGTTTTGAGTCGCTGCGCAAACCTCACAGGCTCATTATTATCAGTTTATTTGTAAAACTTTTTGTTGCTCCAACGAATCAGCAATGAAGGCTGATTGAACATATCTGCTATATATCTATAATCAAAACAATAGGTTAAAATTTATGATACTCAAATGATATCTCCACTTGGCCATAAGAGAAAAGTGCCCTTTTTGGTTTGCTGAATGCCGAAGATTTTGACAACCCTTTAATAAAATCCGGTAAAGCTGTGACCGGATCTCACAACGGTGTTTGATTATATTTTTCCAAGAAGGGGGAAATTTTATGAACACCGATCAGACGAAATCGGGATTTTAGACTTTAATAATCAGACCATGATGCAGGGTAAATATTGGCCAATCGATCCTGTAATTTCGATATGGATAAGTAGGACAGTATCGGAACCGGAGTGCTTGACTAGTATCTTCTGTTCTTCAGGAGCGGTTTATTACCAAGTTCGCGGGATTGACCGCAGCCGGCCTTTTGAAGGACCGCTTTATCCGTAATGGATTGTCTATGCCCTTAAGTTTTTTATTGGATTAAACTGGCCGCTTATGGGGCTAAAAAGCGCGTGAGTTCGTTAACATCCGGCATCTTATCCATATCCGCAACGGCTGTGTAGACTTTCCGCGCCGTGTCTTCACCCCATACGGGTGTCGCCAGTTCGTAGTATTTTTCCAGCAGTTCATCCGGTGAATACGGATCTTCAAAATCCCCCTTATTGACAAAGGCTTCGGCTTTCAGTTCGGTACCGTCCTTGAGGGTCAGAGCAACCCGAGACGGTCGTTGCCCCGGCATCATGGCCGTCAGTTTTGGATCTTCGACAACCCTGACTTTTTTTGCCAGCTCCCGTGCGGTCTGGTTTTGAACGGCCTGCGGTGTGAAACACGATACACCGGTATGCCCGTGGACGATGGTGGTCGCCACTGCAAAGGGAATCGAAAATTTTCCGGCCAGCGAGTTGTCGGGTTGTTGATCACATAACTGGGCCGCCAGGGAATACGTGCTCACCTCAACCTCCCGGACATCTTCAGGCCGAATGCGCTTATAGGATGACCGGCGGATAATTTCCTGTAGAGCATCCAGGGTTGCGTGATTGTAGCGACAGCAGGCATGGCGCTTGAAATAGTTTCGCATTATCTCAAAGCGTTCACCAAGTTCGTCCGTCATGACGTCGGGGTCGAATGTATCCGAAACCACACTGCCGAAGACCGTTTGGAGCCCGTCTTTTTCTCCATTGAATCCGGCATCCACCAGCTGATGGGCTAGAATGCCCATGTATGCGCTGATCCCCGAATAGACGTTACGCACGAGTCCGCCCTCGAGCATCGTACGCCGACTGGTCGCCAGCGTCAGAGAGGAACTGACGTTTATCATCTCCCGCATGGCGGCGTGGTCATACTCCAATAGCTTGCCGACGGCCACGGCCGCACCCACGGTACCCCAAGACCCATGGGGGTGCATGGACATACGGATTTTACAGGCAATACCGATGCGGGCACCGACTTCATAGCCGAGGACCAGGGCCGTCAGCAGCCGTCGGCCTGGAAGTTTGCGGGCTTCCGCCAAGGCGAGGGCGGCCGGAACCACATGGATGCCCGGATGGCCGCGGGCGAATTGGTTGCCCTCGTCCAGTTCCAGAAAGGTACCGGCGGTGCCGTTAATCAATCCGGCTTTGGACGGTTCGGTGCGAATTCCTGCTCCGATCACGGTGGAGAGGCGCGGACCGTCCGGTTCGACCACCTGCCGAATCAGGGCTTTTACTTCTTCCTCCTGAGCACCTGATCCGATAACCGCTATGGAATCCGCCAGCACGGCTTTTGCACGGGTGCTAACTTCCCGGGGAAGGTCATCAAATCTGCAGCTGCAAATGTAGGATATTAATTGATCGAGATAATCAGACATGGAATTTCCTCATAAAGGCTTTTCTATTTTCCAAGATTAATGCCGTGGATTTAATGACGATGCGGCCGGAGCCAACGGCAGGGGATCCATATCCATGTTGCATCCCTGCCAGGAAAAAATTTTAACGGGGTGACAATACCGAGTCGAAGCGTTCCAGGGCCCAATCGATTTCTTCGCGGGTAATCACCAGCGGTGGAGCAACGCGAATGGTGTGGCCGTGGGTATCCTTGCAGAGGACGCCCAACTCCATGAGTTTTTCGCAGTATTGGCGGGCCCCACCCCCTTCAGGCAGTAGTTCGATCCCGATCATCAGTCCTTTACCACGGACTTCTTTTACGAGCGGGCTGGCAATTTGTTTCAATTCCTGTAGGAAATATTGCCCCATTTCCGCAGAATTCTCCACCATCCCTTCTTCCACCAAAACCCGCAGAGCCATCCGGGCCACCGCGCAGGCCAGGGGATTGCCGCCGAAGGTACTGCCGTGTTCGCCGGGCCGCAGGACACCGAGAACCTCCGAGTTGGAAAGGACAGCCGAGATCGGGTAAAAACCGCCGGAAAGGGCCTTGCCGATCAGGGTCACATCCGGTTCGGCATCTTCATGACGATCCGCCAAAAGCTTTCCGGTGCGTCCCAAGCCGGTCTGAATTTCATCGAAGATCAGGGTCACGTTCTGACGATTGCAGATCTCTTTGACTTCCCTTAAATACCCCTCGGGCGGGATGATGACACCGGCTTCGCCCTGGATGGGTTCCACTAAGAAGCCCACTGTGTTAGCCGTAATCGCCGCTTCCAAGGCGGCACTGTCTCCAAAGGGGATTGATTTAAAGCCGGGAGTGAAAGGCCCGAATCCGGCGCGGGCCGTGGGATCGGTGCTGAAACTGACGATGGTGATGGTGCGTCCATGGAAATTGTTTTCGCAGACAATGATTTCGGACTGGTTTTCGGGAACACCCTTGACCTCGTACCCCCATTTTCGCACCGCCTTGATGGCCGACTCCACCGCCTCGGCCCCGCTGTTGATGGGTAGGATCTTGTGGTAGTTGATCAACTCTCTGATCTCTTTATACAGCAGTCCCAGCTGGTCATTGCGGAAAGCCCGCGAAGTCAGCGTTAAGCGCGAGGACTGCGCCATCATGGCTTTCATTATCCGGGGGTGGCAATGGCCCTGGTTCACGGCGGAATACGCTGACAGGCAGTCCAGGTATTTACGCCCCTCTTCATCCCAGACCCAAACCCGCTCACCCCTGGTGATCACCACTTCCAGGGGTTTGTAATTATGGGCGCCCAATTCATCCTCAAGTTGAACTAGATTGTCATAGCACTCCATTAGCCTTAACCTCATTGAAGGATTATTTTTGAAAGAGTTCAATGCAATTTCTAGTAGGGATTGGATTTCAGGAATAAATCTCTCAATTTAATCCGGCAAGCCAATCCGCAGCGCTGGCTACGATTATAATATTTTCGATTTTTCATGCCGACCAAATTAACATAAATTGATAAAAAGTCGAGACTAAATGGCAATTTGGTATAATTTA
>CALZJV010000199.1 GCA_945787595.1 uncultured Desulfobacterales bacterium
GTGACATTAGCGCCGGTCAATTGGAATCGCTTTTTACAGGCATCAATATTTCGCTTGAGTGTTTTGACTTCAGCGGTGTTGCCTGCGAACACATCCCATTTAAAGGGGTAGCCCTCATCGTTGATTAAAACGCCCAGCAGTACCTGACGTCTGCCCCGGCATTCGGCCTTGCCTTTGCCAAATGCAGACAATGTACATTTATAGCCAACAAAATACGAAGTGGTAAGATCATAGTTGATGTATTGATATGAACCGGCATTATTCGTGTAGGTTTGTTTGAAAAGATAATTTTCTATCGAAAAATGGTTTTCGTGAATTTTATCCAGCTCGTAATAAATTTTATCGTCGTTTAGCCCGCTCAGGTCGACATCGAGCACCTGAGCAAGGGCGGTTTTCTGCGCCCACCTGGGAATTGCATAATGTGAGCAGGGGGCGGTACATCGGTTGATTGTCAATATTTTAGCGATCAGCGGTGTTGAAAGCGTGCTGGCTGAGATATCAAAGTCAAAGGCTTGATCCAGTTGCCAGTATTCCCACAAGGCGTTAACAACAGCGATATCAAGATAGGCTTTGCTTTCTTTGACTACAATATCTTCCAGTTGAGTGACGGTTTTACCTTTGCCTTGAGCGACTTTCAGGATCAACTTCATTTGCTGTGCCTGAGCGTCTGTGAGTTTACCGACCGGCCAGATGGTTCTTTTCTTTACCTTTTGGCCTTCACGGTAAGATTCGGCAATGGTGTATGATTTATACTTTTTACCCTTGTAGGTTGAAAAACTGTAACTTAAATGCATAGTGCGATCTCCGTAATTTATGAGACTACATTAGCATTAAGGTACAAGCTTTGTCAACCCCTTAATTATCGTACTTTTTTGAATAATTTGAAATAATCTTTATCATATTTCTGAGACTACGTAATAGGTACAATTTTCATAACCTATTGAATTATTATGATTTCATAAAAATCTTCCCGGAATAGGGGATTTATACCAAATCGGAATGCTTCAACCCCCCTTTTCTGACCGATGATTTCTGTCAATGGTTGGAGATCATGGGTGGTTTCGAAAGACAGGGTGGTCGGATCCAGCCGCCATCTGAGATTTTCGATGGAGACTTTCGGATATGATTTTTCCTGGGACATTTGTTCTCTCCTTATATAGTTTGCATCTAACCTGGTGGGTGGTTGATCTCTGGTAGAAACGAAATAGTTCATCGGGCAGTCCTCACGACTGCATCTGAAAACGGAAGTTATTTCATGTCAACGATAATACCGCGTGCCTTCTTCGGTTTACATTTGGGAAGCTCAATTTTTAAAATCTCATCCTTGTATGTGGCCTTAACCTCTTCAGCAATTATTCTGCAGGGAAGTGAAATCGATCGCGAAAAGGACCGGGAACGTTTTTCAATTCTCTGAAAATTTTCATCCCTATCGACGGAATCTTCCCTCGTCTCGGCCTTCAAGTTCAGGGTATCTTCCGTGACCGAAATTTCAATATCTTCCGGTTTGATACCCGGAAGATCGGTACTCAGAACCAGCATCTCTTCGGTTTCCGAAAATTCGGTTGAAAATGATTCAGCGGCTTCGAGCAGCGTCCGGGGTACGCCGAATCCTCTCCGAAAGCGTCTGAAAAGAAGATCTAAATCTTTTCTGAGTTTATCCAGTTCCTGTTTTTTCCATAAGGTTAGTTCTGACATGCCAGCATCTCCTTCATTCTCCTAAATATTGGCTAAGTTTGTCCTGCCAAGCTTTTTCTCGAATTATTTGCAGCAAGACCACATTTATTTGCTCACGCAGGGGGCTGTTCGGCTGCAGCGCAATTCCGTATTCCTGGCGTTGCAGCCGGTAGGGCAACACCTCCAAGGAACCGATGTAATTTTGGTGTATATAATAACGCAAAATGGCGGCATCATAAACCAAGGTCTGGATTTTTCCCTCCTTCAAGGCTGCCAGCCCCTCCTGAGGCGACCCGTAGGGAAGAAATGAAATGTTAATTTGTTTAAGGTAAGATTCACTGGTTGTATTTGCAATGGTCCCAACGGTTACTTTGGGCAGATCTTCGGGCCCTTTGATTGCGGACTCAAGCTGTGACACGGTTAGTGAGGAAGTTATGGCTGCTGTAAAGCTTGAAATTATGATGATCGCAACAAACATCCAGATAAGTCCCAAAAGTCGTCCGGCCAATGTGATCGGTGCTTTATCACCATAGCCGACGGTGGTCATGGTGACGGCAGACCACCAAAAACCGGAACCGATGCCTCTGGCGGCGCTGCCGTTGAACTGCTGGGGATTTTTCTTATGCTCAAACCACCATACCAGTACTCCCACACCCAATAGCACGAGCGTCAGGCTTGCTACGACCTTGAGAAATGCAGCCGAAATAACCCGTCTAGCCACGGTAAGCCAGGGGTTGTGCGCCTTGCCGGCAACCGCAATCCCCAGGCCAGTCGTGTAAAATGCATGGGTAAAGTCCAAATTTTTCTCGCGTTCCGGCGTAATTGTCAAGGCGGCGACGGCGGCGTCCAGGGAACCATCCGAGACGCCATCAAGTTGTTGTTTTAGCGTAAGCTCACGAAATTCAAATTGAAGGTTTAATTCCGCCGCAATCTGTCGCCACAGATCAATACTCAGGCCGGTCCATTGACCGTCGGAGGTCTTCATGGAAAAAGGGGGGGCTTCCTTGGTGCCGACAATCAGTGGCTGCGGGGCGGCGGAATTCTGTTGCCCGCCGACATCGGTGGACATCACAATTATCAGAAGTGAAAAACCAATCACAATGCGCATGGTGATCTTCATTTGATCTCCTGTAGTTACTTAATTTTGAAATTTTTGCATTTTATGACAAAACATTTTCGCCACCAAGACACCAAAACACAAAGAGAAATTTTAACAAACAATCCTACTTTGTGTCTTTGTGACTTCGTGGCCATTTATTCGGGTTAGGTTTTATAAAGTCATTTTTCAAGACGGTAAAAGGCCTCCGTTCAACTTAGTGGTTGCCGGGACAACCAATCACAACTTTCTATGTCACAGTAAATCAATATTTTAAATTTCTCAAGGGCTGCTGTTACCCCGGATGCTCGTCCGCAAGGCCCATCGGACCGGTTTGAGGACGAGAAACAAGTCCATGCTCTACCGCGGCGTTTGCGGTTCGCTTTCCGCCAACAGCTGCTGATCGCTGGAGATATTGATGTGCAACGGCCTGCGGGCGTCGTGCGCCAGATAGTTGGTGGTGGTCGGAAATGCAAACTCGATTCCTTCGGCCTCAAATGCGCGCATGATCTGCAAATTGACCTGCTCCGAAAACGCCATATAGGCAGCCCAATCGGGTGGATGATACCAGTACAGCATGATGAGGTTCAAGGAGGCATCATTGAACTCATTGAAAAACACCCGCGGCGGGTAATCCGGCTGCATACCTTCGTGATTTTCGACAATTCCGCGGATTATACTCAGGGCTTTTTCGACCTTGTCCGGCGCGGTGTCGTAGGTGATGGTGATGTTCGCCAAACGGCGGATGGAAGGCCGCCGACCGATATTTTCGACGCTTTCGCTGGCCACCTTTTCATTGGGAATGGTGACCTGGTGTCCGGTAAGGGTGCGCACCCGGGTGGAACGAAAACCTATCATAATCATGAGGCTTCCGAAAAAATTTTTCAGGGTATCCTGGGCAGCCAATGCGACCGCCAGGCCTCCGATCCCCAAACCGGCCAACAAGGCGCTGAGGGGCTTTCCGGATATCGCCCTCAAAAGATAAATGACACCCACAACGATGACGGCGATTTTGGTGATCATACGCATAAATTGCACAAACGACTGATCCAGTAAGTTGTCATCGCGGGCGGCATATTGGGTCAGCTCAAAGACCATTAGCTCAATCAAACGATAGATAAATAATGCCACCGCCAGGGTGGTGAGTACCCCGACCACCCTCTCGGCAAGCTGGTCCGCAACAGGTGGAAAAACAAGGACTTCCTTGGCTGCATATATGGCCACGTTGAATAACAGCAGACGTACCGGCCAGATCGCGGCTTCAAGGACCAGACGCATGCGGGCGTTTTCTTTTGTTTGCCGCAGAATAATGGTTAAATTTGTCAAAAATGCGCCTATTTGACGGATGGCCAGATACACCAAAACAATAACCGCCGCGATCAAAAGGTAGCGCCAGCCGGAATATTGCAACACACGTTCCGGGAAAAGCGCTTTTTGGCTGTACAGAAAAAAAGCCGCGCCTCCGACCAGGGTTAGAAGTCGAAACAAACGTTTCAACTTGGTCAGGGATTCTTCAGGGAATCGATCCTGGAGTTCAGCCGGCATCGCCCAGCGCAAATCATCGAGCTTGCTCACCAGCCAGAAAATAAAAATGATCACCGCCAGTGCCAGCAACAAGGCTTCGATGGCCTGCAAAAGTCTGCCTAACTGCGGAGAAATGACGACCATCGATTCAGCCAGCTGCAACAGCCAGGCACTCGCCGCCAGTCGGATGGCCGGTAACACTTCAGAAATATTCCAGATTTTCGGATCGCGGCCGGCCTTTTCCAAAGAGGCCTGGATACGTCGCATAGCGGCGCGGAATAGGACTTCGAGAAGAAAAAACCCGACCACCAGAGTTCCCAGCGCAACAAGAAGGCGCCACTGTTGATAATTCTGGGTCGCCGGGTCAACGGTAACCATAAGGTTTTGATAAAGACTTTGCCAACCATCCATATTGACCTCCTTTCAGGCCCTTATCGGGCTTTTTTTGACAGCAGGTTGTCAGAAAATGAAGGTGTCAGCCCGCCCTGGTGCGATAGGACGAATTTTTACTGTCCACTGTTGGAGACCCAATAATGTCTTATCTTCCAGATTCATACAAAGTTAGGTCTGGGCCAGGGGTTTCAGCAATTAAATTTCAAATAACAAAACACAAATACCAAACAAATCACAATGACCGAAATTCAAAATTCCAAACAATTGGCTTTTGATCTTATTTGAGATTTGGATATTATAATTTGGAATTTATTTGGCCCAATTTTAAGATCAGGTGGTGCTTATAATTTGTTATTTCCGGTTTGTCCGGGTTAGGTTACAACCATTTCTTTCTTTTAAACCAAAAAATCATAAAAACAAAGATTGTGATCAGCAGTATCCAGAGGGCGGGATATGCCCAGGGCCACTTTAACTCCGGCATAAATTCGAAATTCATCCCGTAAATGCCCGCGATGAAAGTCAAAGGAATAAATATGGTGGCCATGATGGTCAAAACTTTCATCACTTCGTTCATGCGGTTGCTGAGGGTGGAAAGATACAAATCCTGCAAGCCCGAAAGGACATCCCGAAAGGATTCGATGGTGTCCATAACCTGGATGGTATGATCGTAAAGATCCCTGATAAAAATTTGGGTTGTTTCCTGAATCAGAGACGATTCCTCTTTCATCAGGGTGCTTAGAATCTCTCTTATGGGCCAGACCTGTTTGCGGAAAAAAATCATCTCTCTTTTCAAATGGTGGACGCTCTGCAGGGCTTCGGTCTGAGTATCGTCGAGCAGGTCTTCTTCCAACAGTTCTATTTTTTCACCCATTTTTTCAAGCACCAGGAAATAATGATCCACGATGGCATCGATCAGGGCATAGGCCAGATAATCGCAGCCCGACTTGCGGATCCGCCCTTTTGCCTTGCGAATACGTTCGCGGACGAAGTTAAACACATCGCCCTCCGTTTCCTGAAAGGAGAGAAGATAGTGGGGGCCCAGAATAAAACTGACTTGTTCGGCTGTTATGTGGTTTTGGTCCTCCTCGTATGCCAACATCTTTAAAACAATATAGTCATATTCTTCAAAATCCTCAGCCTTCGGGCGATGGCCCGTGTTGACGATATCTTCCAGCGTCAGCGGATGAATGCCGAAATGCCGGCCGATTCTATCGATGATATCAACGTCGTGCAGACCATCCACGTTGATCCAGGTGACCGGCGGCGTATCTTTGTAGGGAAAGGAATCTTCGATGTCACTTAGATCTTTTTCAAGCAGTTGCCCCTGATCATAGTTCATCAATGATATCTTAACGTTTTCGATCTTCTGGTCACCAACATGAACTAAGGTTCCGGGTGAGAGCCCTAGTTTTTTCCTGCTTCTTTTTAGTAACCGCGACATGGAAATAGGTCTCCTTTTCCTTATAAGTCGTGCGCTGTCATAATTTACTCTATACTCGGCTGTCAAATCAAGACCCGATTGTCTTCAATGGGGTAAATAATTCGACATGTTTAGAAACCGATCGCAGATTGCCTAATCCGGACATGCCGGAAATCGGTTTGCCACAAAAAGTCATAGATCCGCCTGGAGGACACAAAAATAATTTCGAAGGGCCTAGATATGTGTTATATGCAATACGACCGATAAAAGTGTTTTACGAATAATGTTGAACCCACATTCAGATTAAAACCATCCCGGAGAACCGTTTGCGAATGGAAAAGAAGTTTCAACCTGCCCCGGAAGTAATCAGCCGGTAGGCAAATTCATTGTTCGAATTAAACGTGGAGGGTATGAACGTGTCGACCTGGACAACAGATGTTGTAAATATTATCTTTGCGATTATCCTCGTGTTTATAAACGGTTTTTTCGTTGCCGCCGAGTTTGCACTGGTGAAAATTCGACCCAGCCGGCTCGATGAACAGGTAGGGCAAAATCGCGTATTTGCTGCCACCGCGCGTTGGCTCATACAGCGGATGGACGCATCCTTGTCGGCCTGCCAACTTGGCATTACCATGGCATCCCTGGGCCTCGGATGGATTGGCGAGCCGGCCATCGCCCACCTGTTGCGACCGCTGCTGCAGGCTGCCGGCATTGTTTCCGAGATATGGATACATGGTATAGCCTTTGCGGTGGCGTTCACTGCCATCACTGCCGCTCA
This sequence comes from uncultured Desulfobacterales bacterium, assembly GCA_945787595.1. Next base: position 6,886 of record CALZJV010000199.1, read on the forward strand.
TCTTGTTTTTGGCGAGCAGGCTCCCAAAATATTCGCCCTGCGACGGCCGGAAAAGGTTTTGTTGTGGTTCGCCCTGCCGATGAAATTGTTTTACTTTCTTTCCTATCCGTTTATGATTGCTCTGAATGCAACCACATCATTTTTGCTGCAAAAAATCGGAGTCGCAGGTGTTTCTGAACACGACGCGGTGCACAGCGAAGATGAAATTAAAGCCTTGTTACGCATGGCACACAAACACGGGGAGCTCAGCCGGTCCGAACACCGTCTGCTAAATGCAGTTTTCGAATTTGATGACACCGTCTGCCGTCGTATCATGCAACCCCGCAGCGACATTATATTTTTCGATACCAACAAGCCTTTTGCCGAAAGCAGCGCCCTGGCCAAAGAATCCAAGCACTCACGCTATCCTTTATGCCAAGGCTCGTTGGACAATGTGTTGGGCGTGGTTCACATCAAGGACCTGATCGGTCTATCCCCGGATAAAGAAGGCGCCCTGCGTTCAATCGCGCGACCGGCTCAATTTGTGCCGGAAACGATGCGAATCAGCCGTCTTCTGCGGCAGTTTCAAGAGTCACACCAGCACATGGCATTTGTTGTGGATGAATATGGTACGGTCATCGGGTGTGCAACCCTGGAAGACGTTTTGGAGCGGATTGTCGGTCCCGTCGAGGATGAATTCGACACAAACTTACCGGAGATCGAACCGGACGGACCCGGAAAGTTCACCGTCACCGGCGGAACGTCAATTGGTGCCGTTAACCGACAACTCAAACTCGAGCTTGCCAGCGTTGAAGCTGAGACACTGTCCGGTCTATTGGTGGAAAAAACCGGCCAGGTGCCTAAAGTTGGAGATCGGATCGAACTGGAGGGTGCGGTTGCCGAAGTGTTGGAGATCAGAGGTTCAAGGGCTTCCCGCATCCGCCTGGAGCTGAAGCAGTCATCGTCGGAGGAAATCTAATTTGCCAGTAGGCTAAGGGGTTCAAGGTTCCCGGTTGAATTGTCCGAACCGGTCTTTAACTATCATATTACACGTTAATCGGCCCGAATTCCGGATTTCATCTAATTGGCCCAAGCGACAAATCCAAACAATCGATTGTATATTTAATGGAATCTGTATCGAGTCTACGGGGAGAGAATATGATTTTGCTGCATCGAAACTGTTTTATCAGGGTTTTTATTTGTTCAGCCACGGTTGTGGTTTTACTGTCGTTTTCATGGCAGACAGGGTCTGCTCAGGAAAAAACTGCGGCAGATCAGCCGGTGGCCGCCGCGACGGCACTGACAAAGGAGACCGTGGGTGAGAAGCTGGCTGTGGCGCGCAAAAAACTGGAAACCATTTCCGCCAGCGCCGGCAAAGACAGCCCGGAGGGGTTGAGCCGCGCTGTTTTACAAAGGCAAATAGAGCTATTGGAGCAAGAGCTGAGCCTCATTACCAAAGCCGACGCCCAGACCGCGCAGAAGGCCGCCATAGAGGAGCGTTTGAGGAGCGCCAGAGATCAACTAACAGCCCTTTCAGCAAAAAGCCCGCCGCAGCCTCCCGCCGTTGCGGATAAGAAGGGCTTTGAAAGCTTCACCGCCGGCGTCGATCAGCAACGGGATCGGGTCGCCGCCATGCGCAATACCATCGGCGAACATCGCAAGCGTCTGGAAGCATTGCCCAATCTCATCGCAAAAACCCGCGAGGTATCAGAGGCGGCTGAAAAAAATGCCTCCCTGCTGGCCGAAGAGATCAAATCTGCCAAAACCGAGACCGAAAAGAAACTTATCGATTTAAAGCTGGAAAATGCGCAGCTCGAGAAACAGATTGCCTTGAAATCCATAAATAATTTAGCGGAAGAGGGTGATTTGGCAGCAGATCTCGAGCCGGTTTTGAACGCCGAGCTGGAGCTGGCTGAAAAACAGCTCGAGCGTCTTGAGCAGGAGCTTGAACTCTACAGCAAGGCTTTCGAGCAGCAGCTGGCGCTGACGCAACAGAAGAAAATCGAATCTCTGGCCCGCAAAGAACAGGAGGCAGCGACTGCCAAAACCCCGGCCGCCCGTTTTACTGCAGAGTGGGAAGCAGAGCTTTCCCGTTCGGAGAGAAACAAGGGTGACCTTGAACAATTTGGTGTCGGCCTGGAACGGGACGCGGCCGATCAGGATAAAAGGCTGGCGACGGAGAAGGAAGAACTGGCCGGATTCCGGGAATTGCTGAAACAGGCGGGAGCCTCGCGCAGAGCGGCCGATCGCATCAAACGTACCCTGCAGCAATTGAAGCTCCGCCGCCGCGTGTTGAGCCGGCCCTTCCGGCCGGGTTTCTCCCAGACCCTTAACGAATACCGGGACCGCCGTTTTGTAATCGAAGACACGCTCTTTTCCATCAGGGACCGCTGGAAAGAGGGTGTCGAAGCCGCCATGGCACAGTTACCCGAGGGTGAAAAAGCAACTTTCAAAGCCGGCACGGCCGATTTGCTAGCCAGATATCGCACCGCTTTGCAGGATGAGAAGGGTCTTTTGACCGAAGCGATCAGACTTGGACAACAGATCCAGATAACGCTTCTTGCGCGCATGGACACTTTGAATGAGTTGGAGCGCTTCATCCGGTCAAGGGTTTTCTGGCTGCGGGACGACAAGCCCTTGGGCGTGGAAGTTATAAAGCCGATTGGCAGCGAGATCCGCAATCTTGCGCTGTGGTCACGCAAGATCGTATCCGCTGAAATGACAGCCTGGCTCGCTGACAATCTGCGCAGCCCCGTGGCGATATTTTATGGATTGATTCTGTTCATCGCGCTGCCCGTCGGACTTTTCTATGCCCGGCAACGACTACGGCGGGTAACCCGGAGCCGCATCCAATTGACGGTTGACCGCGGAATCGGTGCCCTCGACCGTGTGCTTGTAATTCTCGGCGCCTTGATGGGTGCCGTGCTGCTGCCGGCTTATCTGCTGATCTTCGCCCGGTTTATCGGCTCCACCGATCTGCCCCTTTTCTTGAGACCGGTTTTGAGCGGGGCTTTGGAGTTTATGGCCTACTTCTTATTTTTCTGGTTTCTGACCCGGTCCTTTCTGGCGCGCCGCGGCATTACCCGTCTCCAATTTGACATGCCCCCCGAAGCGGCAGGCACCCTTTACAGATCGCTGCGCATAATTCTAATCGGTTACGTCACCTGGCTGTTGTTTTGGAAAATTCTGCGAGTATCGCCCTTTGACTTCCAGGCATTGCCGCGAATTTGTTACACCCTATTTGAACTCATGGCGGCAGCGGCCATCATATGGCTGGTGAGACCCAGGTCACCCTTTGTGCAGCGTATTTTCATTTCGAAAACAGAAGGATTCATAGCCCGTTACTGGTCGACACTCAGCACGTTATTGATCCTGATAGCCATTTTTATCGTCGCCCTCGATATCGCCGGCTACCGTTACGGGGCCCAACGCCTCGCCCGCAGCTACACGCTTTCGCTTATGACGCTGATGGTACTGCCGCTTCTCTATACGGCAGTCCTTTCTATGCTCCAATCCTTAGCCCGGCGCAGAGGAATGCTGACACCTGTGACGGCTCCGGGCGAAGAAGCGGTTGCGGAAACGAATGTTGAGGGGCAGATTCACCGCTTTGCGCGCGTCGTTTTCATCCTGGTGGCCATCATATTGCTGGCCAATTACTGGGGTATCGATACCCAGGCCTTTAAAACTCTTGACGAACTGAACGTCTATCGTATTCGTGGAGCGGGAGACGTTGTTGAATTTGTCACCGTAGCGGATTTAATACGCGCCGCGCTGTTCCTCGTGGCGACATTCTGGATTCTGCGGGCCCTTCCCGGTATTTACGAGTTTACCCTCTTTCCGCGCCTGCGTCTCGACGAAGGCATGAAGTATGCTACGCTCACCATGTCCCGCTACGGCATTTTCGTGATCGGAATGCTGCTGACACTGTCTGAGATGCACCTGGATCTGGGCCGGCTGGGCTGGTTGATGGCGGCGGTTGGCGTCGGACTGGGCTTCGGTCTGCAGGAGATTGTCTCCAATTTTGTGAGTGGCATTATTTTGCTGGTGGAAAGACCCGTTCAGGTTGGGGATACCGTGACGGTCGGCAATATGTCCGGAAAGGTGCGCCGTATCAATATCCGGGCCACCACCATTTTAAATTTCGATCGCCAGGAAGTGATCCTGCCCAATCGCAGTCTCATCACCCGAGAGGTCACCAACTGGACCCGCGGGGATACCATCAACCGGCTGGTCATCAGCATCGGGGTGGCTTACGGCAGCGATGTTGAGAAGGTCAGTGAGATATTGATTCAGATAGCCCGCGAAGATCCGGATGTCATGAAAGATCCTGGACCGTCAGTGGTTTTTATGCAGCATGGTGATAGTTCCCTTGACTTTAATCTCCGGGTTTTTATCCCCTCGCCGGAATTTATCATGGTCCTGCGGGATCGCCTCAACAAGCGGATCAACCACGAGTTTGAAAAGCACAACATTGAGATTCCCTTCCCGCAGCGCGACCTGCACATCAAGTCGAGTGTGGTCAGGCCCCAAGACCTGGTGCCGGATAAGAGCAGCGCGGAAACTCCGGACCGGCAAACGCCTGCATAGGTCGGCTGATGCAGTGAGATCCTCGCGGCTATGAATATTTTCGCAGAGCAGTTATATAGTATAGATATTGACTGTGGGAGTGGCTTTCAGCCTCGAGATCAACTGTCGTGGCCGGAAACCTCTCCCACGGATAATTTAGTTTAACAGCAACTTAGGCTTCCTGGACACCCACTTAATTATTTTTCAGTGAAAGGAGACAACTGTTATGAAACGAATCGGCATCTGGCTTTTCAGCGCATTTTGCATCGTCGCCATGAAAACAGCTTGGGCGGATGAGGGCGAAACGATTTTTAAATCCCAGGGATGCAAGTCATGTCATAAAAAAGAAAGTACCTCAAAAGTGAATCCGTCCCTGATTGAGATTTCAATGGCATATCAGGGCAAAGAAGAGCAACTCGTTAAATACTTAAAGGGGGAATCGGAAGCCATTGTCAAACCGGAAAAGGCCAATCTGATGAAGCGTCACATTGAAAAAACCAAAAAGCTTTCGGATGCGGATCGCAAGGCTTTGGCCGATTTTATTTTGAGCTATTGAAACTGAAATTGCCTTTGTAGTGGATTATGGCGAACAATTGGCCCAGTACCTGGTGAACGGGGTGGAAATATGGCTGAACAATCCGCTGTCTCCTTCCGAGGCCTGCGGGACGAGTGACATGAAGGCTGTACTGAACGGTGTCCCCCACTTGAGCATATTAGACGGTTGGTGGCTGGCGGGTTTCAACGGGAAAAACGGTTGGTATATGCAGGACAATTTGAATTTAAAAAACGAGGAGAACGATGGGGCAATACAATCTGAACCGCATCTTTAAACCGCGCCATGTTGCGGTGGTGGGCGCTAGCGAAAAGGCGGGAACCATCGGCAACGCGCTGATGAGAAATCTTATTGACGGCGGGTTTTCCGGAACATTGCTGCCGGTGAATCCAAAATATAAAACCATCCACGGGCATGAATCCTTCGAATCGGTTTCGGCTTTAGAGACGGGATTGGACCTTGCGATTATCGCCACGCCGATTCATAGCGTTGCCGATATCGTGAATGAATGTGTCGAAAAAAAAGTGGGCGGCGCCGTTATTATTTCGGCGGGGGGAAAGGAGGTCGGTGAACAGGGTAGAGAGATAGAAGAAAAGATTCAGCGGATAGCTCATGCCGGCGGGCTTCGTATCGTGGGGCCGAACTGCATGGGCATCATCCGACCCGACGCGAACCTCAACGCCAGTTTTGCGTCCGAGATGCCCGTGACCGGAAATCTGGCCTTTGTATCCCAGAGTGGTGCCATTTGTACGGCGATTCTCGATCTGGCTTTCAAGGAGTACATCGGATTCAGCCATTTTGTCAGCATCGGCTCCATGTTGGACATTGATTTTGGAGATATGATTGATTATCTCGGAAATGATTCCTCGGCAAAAAGCATTCTATTGTATATCGAAAGCCTGACGAACTTCCGCAAATTCATGAGTGCCGCCCGCTCGGTGTCCCGGGTCAAACCCATCATCGTCCTGAAATCAGGCAGAAGCCCCGCCGGTGCAAAGGCAGCGGCCTCCCACACGGGCGCCATGGCAGGAGAGGATGCCGTATATGACGCCGCTTTCAAGCGCGCCGGCATCGTGCGTGTGGACACCATCGAAGAGCTCTTCGACTGCGCGGAGTTGATGGCCAAACAACCCCGGCCGTGCGGCCCCCGGCTGGCTATCCTTACCAATGGCGGGGGGCCGGGCGTAATGGCGACAGACATGCTCGCCCGGTATGGTCAGGAGCCCGCAGCCCTTGACCCTGAAACCTTCCACGCGCTCGATTCGTTCCTGCCGTCCTTTTGGAGCCGGGGCAACCCAATCGACATCC
>CALZJV010000200.1 GCA_945787595.1 uncultured Desulfobacterales bacterium
CGCTTCGCATCAAAAAAGGAAATGTATGTATCACAAGAGAAGCATTCATGAAAGGTGAATTGTTTAGGATGGGAGAAGAGGTTGGATTGGCAAATCGCAGCCGTTTAGCCGAAGCCGGCATTAAATGGAATTTATCTCATGATGCAGTGACCAATTCTTCGAGTTGAAGTGATAAAAGACCTTTGATCATAATCCGATATAGCAAATCCCCCCAAAATTATACATGCCTGAGGAAGTCTTTGAAAAATTAGGCAAATTAGTGTAGCCTGGCGCACGCCTATCCTATCAGCAAGCCGCTTTCGGAAACCGAATTCTTCGGGTGGTTAAAAAATTTTGGAACTCTACCCTAAAAAATTAAAATATGGCCGGCTCTGTCACGACGCTGTGAGAATATCATCACCAAGCTTGATTTTCGTGTTCGTTATGATATAGACGTGGACAAGGTCCGTAAAATTATCAAAAAGATTAACCTACATATAGCACAAGACCCGGAAATGGGACCCGACCTCCTGGACAAGATTAAGTCTCAGGGAGTTAGGGAATTGGACGACTCAGCCATGATCATGCGGTTGAAGTTTAAGACGATTCCCGGAGGGCAATTTGTTATCCGAAAAAATTAAATAATAAGTATCAATCTGACTAGTTATACGTGAAACCAAAAATTTTAGTGAAAGAATACTAATATGTTCAGTACAAAAGACAACAATATTGACTATGAGAATCCAGTTGAGATTGCCGAAGGGATTTATTGGGTAGGCTTCTATGACACTCACTCTGGTTTGCACTGCAATCCATATCTTATTATCGAAAACGAAGAGGCCTTGGTGATAGACGGTGGCAGTCGTCCGGATTTTGCTACCGTGATGATGAAAATATTGCAAACAGGTGTGGCTCCTAATCAGATTAAAGCGCTTCTGTATCAGCATTATGATCCTGACCTCTGTGGCAGTATTCCCAATTTCGAAGATATTATAGAAAGCAGCAGCTTAAAAATTATTTCAGATGAATCGAGTTTGGATTTCATCAGGCACTATTCAGTATCTTCCTTAATGGTTTCAATTGAAGATGTAAATTACCACTATAAGTTTTCCTCAGGGCGAAAGCTTCAGTTTATAAAAACGCCCTATTCGCATTCGTCAGGTAGTTTTGTTACCTTTGATCAAAAAAGTGGGATGCTTTTTACAAGTGATATTTTTGGCAGCTATGGCACCGAATGGGAGCTGTTTTTAAAACTAAGGCCAAAGTGTATAGACTGCGTAAATCTTACCCAATGTCCGAGCGATAGAGAAAACTGTCCGATCAATGATATATTGAATTTTCATAAAATCATTATGCCTTCCAGAAAAGCCTTAAAATACGCACTTAAAAAAATGTTAGAAGTCCCATTTACTGCAATAGCGCCACAACATGGAAGTATTATTACCGATAGAAATATAATGAGGTATATTTTCGAGCAACTTATATCCCAAAAAGAAATAGGGATAGACCGTATTATTGAAGACGAAAATAGCTTAAATTTTTCAGATCTTAGGGAGCGGTTCGGAAGAGATGAAAATTGAAGATTTATTAAGGAACCAGATAAAAAAGTCAGACGCTAAAAGCCCTCAAAACAATCGGCTTATAAAAGCCCTTTTAGAATATTTGGCTAACCTAAAGGACAACGGCATAAACAGAAGCCTTCTCAGGGAGTTGGTATCTAAGTATGCCTTAGCAGAAAAGCAGCTCAGAAATCTTAATATTGAACTAATTGAAAAAGAGCGACACCTAGATTTAGACCTCAAAGCTGCAGCTGAAATCCAGAAAAGCCTGTTACCCCAAAATACTTTTGTAGTGGAAAACTTAGAGATTGCATGGAAATTCGAACCATGTGAACACATGGGGGGTGATATTTTTAATATCTTCCAGATAGATTCTGAACACTTGGGGATTTACATGCTGGATGTCAGCGGACATGGGGTTCCTGCGGCAATGATAACCGTCTCAGTCTCTCAGTTTTTACAGCAAAACATAGTCCATTTGATAAAAGACAAACAAAATTCCTCACTAATGGCACCGGCTCAAGTGCTCAATGCTCTTGACAAAGAATTTCCTTTTGAAAGATTTAATAACTTTTTTACCATCACGTATCTTATTATCAATACTGAAAGCGGCGACACCATATATAGCAATGCAGGCCACCCATACCCCATTCTTTTACGTAAGAACAAGACAATAGAACTATTAAATAAGAAAGGGCCCATCATAGGCGCAGGAGACCTTAATCTTTTAGACGACCGGAAAATTCGGTTCGAGGAAGGTCAGCTTAAAATTGAGCCTGGGGATAAGCTGTTTATTTACACTGACGGAATCGTTGAATATCAGAATCATGACGGGGAATTTTATGGTGACGATCGGTTCTGTAGAAATTTGAAATTGCCAAAAAATGAATCCGTTTATAATATAGTTGAGCGGTCTATCAACTCTTTGATGGAATTTGGTAATAATATCAGACCTCAGGATGATATTACGTTGCTAGGTCTGGAGTTGAAAAATTAGGCCGGATTAGAATTTCGTCGGATCATGAAAATGCTAATCTTTATATCATGCCGATTTTTGCATGTCCGAGTCATTGGACAAATCATTATTTTTTTGACAGTTTGACCGGTTCGCGTCCTGGGGCGGAAATTCCGCGGCGCTCGAGCAGGGATCCGTCCTGCCGGTAAAGTTCGATCAAGGCCTTGAGGTAGTTGGCCAGGGCTCTGACCTCGGCGATCCGGCTGACCAGCAGATCCCGTTGCGCTTGAGCCACCAGAAAGCTGGTTGATTTTCCCACGCGCAGTTTCTCGGTTTCGGTCCGGAGTTTTTCCTCGTCGAACATGCGGGTGACTGAGGAGGCCGCAATCTGCTGCTTGGTGCGGTTGACTTCGATGTAGGCGGTGCGGACGTCGACTTCCACAAGCTGTGAAAGGTTCTCCAGAGCTTTTTGCGACTGTTCCCGCGTCAGCAGCGCTCGCCGGTCAAGGGCTTTTGCATCCCGGTTAAAAATAGGATAGTTAAATCTGACGCCTGCCAGGGCGTCATAACTGTCTTTGTTGATATAGCCAATGGAATCGCCAAAGGAATTGGCATAGCCGCTTTTGCCGAGGGTGATGAAAAGATCCATTAGGGGCAGCAAACCGTTGCGGGTTATGACAAGCTCCAGATCGCCGCGCAGAATCTCCAGCCGGGCTTCATTTAGAATCGGGCGCATGCGCCGCGACACACCCACGTGCAGCTTAACGTCTTCCAGCTTGATCTCGGGCAACGTCGGCTGATGGATCAGATCAACTTCGCGCTGCCAGAGTTCGGGGCCCGCAGGATTTAGCAGCCGCAGCAGTTGCAGGTGAATTGATTCCTTGTTGGCCCGGGCTTCGATGAGCGCTTGCTCCTGGGATGCCACCTCGGCCTGGACGGCTGCCAATTCAGCTCTGGCCAATCGGCCGACGGCGATCAGTTCTTTGGTTTCGTTAAGCTGCTGGCGGGCAACCTTGAGCGACTCCTCGACAATTTCGATCTGACGACGGGCCAGGGCATAGTCCCAGTAAGTGCGTTCCACCTCCGCCACCAGAAACTCGGTAAAACCCCGCAGCTCATATTCCGACATGCGCGTATCGAGGCGCGCCTGCTGCAGTCGGGCCAGATTCACGTCTGTTCCGTATCCTCTCAGCAGCGCCTGGGTAACCGTCATGCCCAGGCGGGTCGTGTAAAAGTTGTCTTCGTAAAGAGATGAGTCATTCACTTGCGTGCCGACTTGCAGGGCGATTGTCGTGCCGGTCGGGAAATATTGCTCCAGAGAAATGATGCCTTCGGCGGCATCGGTGGTGAAATCCTCAGTTTCAGATCCCGATCTTGCGAGGCGTTCGCCTTTGACCCTGCCGGCGGAGACATCCGCGTTTATTGCCGGATCAAAATCAGCTCTTTCCTGATCCTCAAAGGTTTGCTGGATCGAGGGATTCAATCTTTGCACCACCAGCGAGCGGTTGTTTTCAAGGCAAAGCAATATGGCTTCGGTGATGGTGACTTTTAAGGGTCCCGGCGTCACTATTTGCGCTGCAATCTCCTCGCGTTGTTCGGTAGACTCCAAGTCCATGTGCACCGCTGTATCGGCAGGCACATTCGGATCTCCCGCTGCGTGGTCAATCCGTTCCTCGATCAGCGTACAGGACGCTATCACCAGCAATAACCCGCATGCAGCAAGGAACTCCAGCAGACGATGATAACATCTTGATAACATCATATCAGATCCTCAGGCACCCCGATCTCGCCGATGGCGGTTGATTTGGTCTGATTTGTAGGTGTATTTAAAACGCGTTTGTAATACATAGGTTGAGCGGTTCAGGGTTCAACGTTCCGGGTTGAAAAACCCCCAAACAGCTAATACCAAAAGAATTCTGTCTTCATCGTGTTTATAAAGCCGACTCACCCAATGGAGTATGTCGGGTTTTCCGGATCTTGATCAATATTGTTAGCAGTGTCCATCGGTTGTAACCTTTGAACCCCTGGCCCAGACCTGGCATGTCAAGATGTGGTGATGGCAAGACTATTATAGAGAATGCGAAAACAATATCATAGCCACATCCCGTCGCGCTCTCCAAGGCGTAGGCTACGAGCCGGAGGCCAGGGCAGGCTTGAACCCTGAACCTGGAACCGATCAGTTTAGGTTAGACTATATAGGTTTTTGCCTCGCGATGACAACCGAAATCTGCTTTGTACAGATAATCCGTCTTTCTGAACACTTGACAGGGAAAAACAGCACCGATGGATCGCCATGTGTACCCATTCATCAATCATTTTTTCATTGCAATATCAGCTCTTAAAGTGCATTGTTCCCTGTGTCAGCTATAACAGCAGGTATTGTATAATTGCATTGAAGTATCCATTTTATTGACGACAGAAAGGGTTTTTACCATGAAATCGGGCGGCCCTAAACTATTTTTTCTAACGGTTTTTATGATTGGAGCGGCAGGATTAGGCTGGTTAATTCTGGCACAATTTCAGGAGCGGGCTGGCTCGAGCAAACGCGGAAGGGCTTTGCGACCGGTGCCGGTAGAAGTGGCTCAGATTCAGCGTGGGCCGATCGCGCTGCAGCGGACATTTAGCGGGGAGTTGGAAGCCTTGGCTGAGTTTGTTGTTGCGCCGAAAGTAAGCGGCCGCGTGGAGCGTGTCATCGTGAATATCGCCGATACGGTAAAGCGGGGTCAGGTTGTGGCCGAGCTTGACAATGATGAATATGTCCAGACCGTCGCCCAGGCCCAGGCTGATCTGGAAGTTGCCAGGGCCAAACTGTCCGAGGCCAAGAGCGCCCTGGAAATTGCCAAGCGCGAGTTTAAACGCACCGAATCACTTTTAAAGCGTGGGATCGCGTCCGATTCTGAATTCGATGCCATCAGGCAGGATCAACTGGCCAAGCAGGCTCAACTTAAAGTCGCTGCGGCCCAGGTAACGAAGGCCGAATCATCGCTGGAATCTGCCAATATCCGGCTCGGTTATACCAAGGTAACGGCGGGCTGGACCGGCGGTGACGAGCATCGCGTCGTCGCCGAGCGCTACGTGGACGAAGGCCAAACCGTCGCCGCCAATGCACCGCTGCTCATGATCGTCGAGTTACATCCGATCATCGGAGTAGTTTTCGTCACCGAGAGAGACTACGCTCACCTAAATCCCGGACAGCTCGTTTCGTTAACCACGGACGCCTATCCGGGCGAAGCGTATCCGGGCCGCATCGATCGCATTGCCCCCGTCTTTCGCAAGTCCACCCGGCAAGCGCGGATCGAAATGACCGTCGACAATCCCCAGCATCGACTCAAACCCGGCATGTTCATCAGGGCCACAGTGGTATTAGCCCAGGTGCCGGAGGCCACCATCGTCCCGGAGCAAGCCTTAACCAAACGTGATGACAGGAACGGGGTTTTCATCGTAAGTGAGGATGGGCGATCGGTTGCCTGGCGCGAGGTAAAAGCGGGCATCCGCGAAGGCAACCGGGTACAGGTCGAAGGCCAGGGGCTGTCCGGTCGGGTCGTAACCCTGGGGCAGCAACTGGTAAAGGACGGCTCAGCGATTACGATTCCTGACATGCAAAGTCAGACATTTAACGGCCGCAGAAAGGTGGACACCCAATGAATCTGCCGAGTTTCAGCGTCAAGCGCCCGATTTTCACCACTATGGTGACCCTGATCCTGGTGATCCTGGGGGCCGTATCTCTGAGCAGGCTGCAGATCGACATGCTGCCCAACATCGAACTGCCGACGCTGAGCATCCGAACAAATTACGAGGGTGCCAGTCCCGAGGTTATGGAGCGGCTGGTAACTCAGATTATTGAAGAGATCGTGGCCACGGTGCCCGGGGTAGAGGAAATCACGTCATCATCTTCAGAGGGCCGCAGCAGGGTGCGTGTCAGTTTCGTGTGGGGTACGGAAATCGACACGGCGGCGATTGACGTTCAGGGCAAACTCGAAGACGAGATCAACGAGTCGTCAGGCCCCGCATCCGAAAATTCGACATCGCCAGTTTTCCGGTGGTCCTGTTGGGAATTTCCAGCAATCTCGATCCCGTGGAGCTCACGGAACTGATTGAAGTCCAGATCCGTTACCGCTTTGCCCGCATTCCGGGCGTGGCACAGGTTGACGTTTGGGGAGGCTTCAACCGCGAGGTCCGGATCGAACTGGATCCTGACCGTATCAAGGCCGCGGGTCTGCCGCTGGACCAGGTGCTCGATGTGATTCGCGATGCCAACCTCGATCTTCCGGCGGGTAAGATCGAACAGGGACGTTATGAGGTCATGCTGCGCGCACCGGCCGAGTTTATCAACCTCGATCAGATTCGAGAGACGGTCATCGTCCGGCGCGACGGTGCCGCCATCACGCTGGGGCAAATCGCCGAGGTCAAAGACACCTATGAGAAGCTGACGCGCATCGTACGCGTTAACGGTGGGCGCGGACTGCGCGTGGCGATTCGCAAACAGGCCAATGCCAATACGGTCGAAGTGTCCAGGCGTATCCTGGCTGAAATTGAAGCGGTCAACCAGGCCTTTCCTCAGATCAACATTGTCCCGGTCATCAACCAGGGCAATTTCATCGAGCGGTCCATCGCCAACGTTGCCCGCTCGGTACTTTACGGGGGCGGGCTGGCAATCGTGGTGTTGCTGTTTTTTCTGCGCAACATCCGCAGCACGCTGGTGATTTCGCTGTCGATCCCGATCTCAATCGTAACCACTTTTGCCTTAATTTTCTTCGGGGGATTCACGCTCAATCTGATGACCTTGGGCGGGCTGGCCCTGGGGGTGGGTATGATGGTGGACAGCTCCATCGTCGTGCTCGAAAACATCTTCCGCCGCCGCAGTGAGAATGTCGAAGCGCCGCAGCAGGCATCGGTGGAAGGTGCCCGGGAGGTCGGGACGGCAATCATCGCCAGCACCATCACCACACTGGTAATTTTTCTGCCGTTGGTTTTCGTGCGCGGCGTCTCGGGCATCCTTTTTAAGGAGTTGGCCTACGTGATCATCTTTGCGCTGATCTGTTCGCTGACGGTGGCGCTGAGTCTGGTGCCGATGCTGGCGTCCAGGCTCCTGACCTCAAGCCATCAGCGGCTCAAGGAGCCGGTCTCTCCAACCAACCGCTGGGCCGCCGCCGCCAATTCTATCTTTGCAGGTCTCGAAAACGCTTACCTGGATTTGTTGCGCTGGGTCTTGGGTCATCGCCTGGTCACCGTCTTTGCGGCTGCTGTCGTGCTCGGCGCAAGTCTGCTGCTCTTGCCCCTGATCGGCAGCGAGTTTCTGCCCCCCAGCGATGAGGGTGAGGTCCGCATCAACGGCAAGATGGAAATCGGTACCCGGCTTGAGCTGGTCGATCGGCAGACCCGCATAATGGAACAGATCATTCAACCGGCCGTGCCCGAGGCAGTGGCATCGGTGGTCAGTGTCGGCGCCTCCGGCTGGCGGGCTGACGCGGGCGCAGAGGGTGAAATACGTATGTCTCTGCTGCCGGCCGCCCAACGCGAGCGCTCCAATGTGGAAATCGCCCGAGACCTGCGACGCCGTTTGGACGGCGCCATCCCCGGTATGGAGATCCGTACGCGGGCCCCGCAGGGTCAGTTTTTACTGGAACGGCTCCTGGGCGGTGACGAGGGGTTAACCATCGAGATCCGCGGCTACGAGCTTGCCACGCTCGACGCACTGGCCGCGAGCGTTGCGAAGTTGATCGTGGATGTACCGGGCATCACGGACGTTCAGACCAGTCTCGAAGCCGGCATACCGCAGCAGGAAATTCGCGTGAACCGTGACAAAGTCGCCGATCTCGGTCTGAGCGTTCGCGACGTTACCCGGCTCCTGCAGACCGCGGTGGCCGGTTCCAAAGCCGGCGAGTATCGAACGGGGGGCAATTCCTATCGAATTCTGGTGCAACTCAAGGATGCCGAAAAACGCTCCCTAGACGAAATTCTCAACCTTACACTGACAACTGCATCCGGTGAAAAGGTGGCACTGCGCAACCTTGTCGCGTCCGAATCGAGCCGAGGCCCGATTCTAATCGACCGCAAAGACCAGCAGCGAAGGGTAACGGTCCGCGCCAACGTCGCGGGGCGCGATCTGGGGTCTGTGGCCTTTGACGCACAGGCGCTGCTGGATCAAATTCCACGTCCGGTCGGCTATGACCTGATGGTTGCCGGAAATTTCGAAGAACAACAAAAGGCCTCCAGGGAACTGGTCATTTCACTCGTGCTGGCGTTGGTCCTGGTATATATGGTGCTGGCCTGTCAATATGAATCGTTACGGGATCCGCTGGTCGTCATGTTTTCCGTTCCTTTGGCAGCGATAGGCGTACTGGTGACGTTGTTTATTACAAAAACGACGCTGAATGTGCAGTCCTACATCGGCTGCATTATGCTGGGGGGGATCGTGGTCAACAATGCGATTTTGCTGGTGGACCAGGCCGGTCGCTTGGTTCGCGACGGGATGCGCACCCGCGATGCCCTGATCGAGGCCGGTCGTCGCTTGACCACCATCCTGGGCCTGCTGCCGCTGGCACTCGGTATTGGCGAAGGATCCGACGCCCAGGCCCCGCTGGCAAGGGCGGTTATCGGAGGCCTGACCGGATCGACGCTAATCACGTTGGTACTTATCCCGGTTGTCTATTCATTGTTTCATTCCGATCCCAAAGCGAGTCGCAATTGATCCGTTATCACGGAACCAAATTTTAGTTGTCGATTCGTTTGATCCGAACCAATTTAATTCGATGGGCTTATTAGGCCTATACATGTTCGATTTCAGTAATATTTTGGAAAACGAAATTTTTGATAAATAATATTATTTAAATAATAAAATTTTCAATTAAATAATACTTTATAAATAGATTATTCTTGCTATAAATATATTTTGCGATCGATGATTTTACATTGTTCAGTTAGCGTGTGTGTTTATTATTGGATCCAGTAATTATGTAAGCCAACCAGATTTCTCTATAACCATCTGATTGTTATTGAAAATCTTATTTCAGGACTCCATTGAGGAGGTAATATGAAAATAGTTCGCCATATTGGCTCATTTGCTTTCGTGCGGGGACTGTTCACGGCTATATTTGGCGGGATACCGTGGTATGTTTTTACGGCCCAGGATCCTAAAATTTGATAAATCAAAATTCAGGAACTCTTTTTCTTGGCTTATCTCGAAACATTAAGAAGTTGAGAGGAGCAGGGCTGCTCCTCTCTTTCTTGGGATTGTGATCTACTTTTCTTTCTTGATTTGAGCAATGTGCTCGGCAACAGCCTCGGCCTGATCCTTCAGATTTTCCAGATGCTTTTCCAGCCTGGTGATCTTTTGTTTTTTGGTCATGAATTGTATGGATCATCGCATCCACAGAAGCATACATTTTGAGGCCCCATTCCCTGAAACCCTTGATGACTGCTGGTGGTACAACACATGTTTTTCACCCCCTTCCATATTTTTATTTGCGAATATAAGCATATACTAATATTTCAGGACAAAAAAAACGCCTTAGCCTGTGATAAATTTCTCACCTAGCGTTTCGCGAAGTGCGGTTTTACATTTATCAAGTCCTTCCGGATCGAGCGCGTAGTGCATAAAGGAACCACGCCGTTCACCGCGAACCAGACCAGCCTGTCTCAAGATGCGCAAGTGCTGTGAGACTGCCGATTGTGTAACGCCTAAGCGGTTTGCCAAAGCATTGACGCATAGGGGCCCACCGCTGCAAATACCCGGTTCACACTCATTTAACAACTTAACCAACCGCAACCGGGTGGGATCTGATAAGGCCTTGAATATGTCTGCCTGTTTTTCTGTTTTGTCCATGATATTATATAAGTATATGCTAATATGCTAAAACTATGTCATTGGCTAAAGCTTGTCAAGAGAAAATTTTCAGCCATTGAACGAATTAATAAAATAATCCATCAACTGTGAAATTATCTGAAATGTCGTTCAGTTGATCGATAAATTCTTCAGGAGGATGAAAATTGACGGTTAACTTGTTCATGACAGGAATTACTGTTCTTCGGTCTTTATGCGCATGTTGGGGGGTTCGGTGTCAAAGATGTGGATTTTATCCATGTTCACGGCCAACTCTATTTCCTGGTGCCGATTGGCCGTTGTCCGGGGATCCACCCGGGCCACCAGATTGTGCGCACCGCTGCTCACATCGAGTTGTATCTCAGCGCCCAGGGTTTCCACCACCTCAACCACCGCCTTGAAGGTATCGGTTACTTTACTATCATCTGGGAAAGCGACATCCTGAAGGTGCTCCGGACGGATGCCGAGAATCACTTCCCGGTCGATATTTTTTTGGAGAAACGAATGTTTCTCAGGCGGAATCAGAAGCTGAAAGCTGCCGGCATCTAAATGAAGTGTTGAATCCTTTGCTACAATTTTGGCAGACAAGAAGTTCATTCCCGGATTGCCGATAAATCCTGCCACGAACTTATTCACAGGAAAATCATATATCTCCATCGGTGAACCCACCTGATTCACCACGCCATCGTTCATGATGACAATTTTGGTTCCCATGGTCATGGCTTCGACCTGGTCATGGGTGACATAGATGATGGTGGTATTTAATTGATCGTGCAGTTTGGAAAGCTCTGCCCGCATTTGGCCCCGAAGCTTGGCATCGAGGTTGCTCAAGGGTTCATCAAAGAGAAACACGGCCGGCTTGCGCACGATGGTGCGCCCCACGGCCACCCGCTGACGTTGACCACCGGATAATTCTCTGGGCTTGCGACCCAAGAGATTTTGGATACCTAATATCTCTGCGGCTTCATTAACCCGCTGATCGATTTCTTCCTTAGGAAATTTTCTGAGCTTTAGTCCAAAGGCCATATTCTGATGAACCGTCATATGGGGATATAAGGCGTAGTCCTGAAATACCATGGCGATATCGCGATCCCGGGGTGCCATGTCGTTGACCAGCATATCACCGATGTAGATATTGCCCTCGCTCAATTCTTCCAATCCCGCGATCATTCTCAATGTTGTTGATTTGCCGCATCCCGACGGTCCGAGCAGCACCAGAAACTCCTTATCTTCAACATCCAGATGAAAGGACGAAACTGCCGGAACCTGGCCAAAATTTTTAGAGACATTCTCTAAGGTTACCTTTGCCACTGTTGACCTCCAAATCAGATCCAGTTCGTAATGTGTTTGGTAATTATTTGATCGACCCTCTCGTCAGACCAGCGATATAGTAATCCATCAGAAAGGCAAACAGGATAACCACCGGCACTGACGCCAACAAAGCCCCAGCCATGAGTTCGCCCCAAAAATAAACGTCTCCTCTGATCAGGGTAGTGTAGATTCCATTCGTCAACACTTTTTCTTCATCACTGTAAATGAAAGCCAGCGGATACAGGAACTGGGCCCAGGAAACCGTAAAAGCGAACAGGGTTGCTGCGATCAGGCCCGGGGCGGCCACCGGTAAAAAAACCCGCGTGAGCATCTGGATATAGGTGGCCCCGTCCACAAAAGCGGCTTCATCCAAGGCTTTCGGTATAGCTGTAAAGTATCCGATCAAGATCCAGGTGCAGAATGGGACCGTCAATGTCGGGTAGAGGAACAACAGGCACCACTTGGTGTTCAGCAGACCCAGGAGGCCCACGACCTTATAAAATGGGATGAACAGCAGGGCGGGAGGTACAAGATAGGTACAAAATATGCCCACCCCGAAGTGTCGTGAACCAAAGAACCGCAGGCGTGAAATCGCATAGGCACCGAGGACACTCACCACCATCGTTATGATAGTGACGACCGCAGCGATTTGAAACGAATTCCAGAACCACTGGATGTACCTGGTTTCAAACAGGATAAATTTATAATGGTCGAGCGTGGGCGCCGAATTAATGATCAGCGGTATCCCTTTAAGGCTCGTGATTTCGGAGTCCTGTTTAAAGGACGTTATCAGCATCCAGTACAATGGAAACAGGAAGAAAACCAAAAAAGGTATCAGCGCCATATAGGAGTAGATTGTTTTTCTTTTTTTCTGCTGGGCCAGTGAAAGGCTCATTCTTCACCTCGTGCAATATTGCGTAAGATAATGAAGGCGGCTACGGCCAGAACCGGCAACATGAACAGGGCCACGGCCGACCCCCGCGGAAGATGTCCTCCGTCGATACCAACACTAAATGCATAGGTGCCAAACAGATGGGTGGTATAGCGCGGACCTCCCCGGGTTAGAATGCGTACGATGTCAAAATTAGCAAAGGTGACAATGGTGGAAAACATCACCGTGATGCCGATAAGTTTGCTCAACATGGGGAAAGTTACATACTTGAATCGCTGGAGTGCGGTGGCTCCGTCAATTTGGGCGGCTTCATAAAGGCTTTCCGGAATCGACTTGAGCCCGGCCAGATACATGATCATAAAAAACGGGGTGCCATACCAGATATTGGTCACAATACAAGCGACTCTGGCCCAATAGGGTTCGCTCAACCAGGGCTTTTCGGTGCCGCCAAACTGGACAATGATCCAGTTGATCGCGCTGTGAGTCGGCTCGAAGATCCACCACCATCCCATAGAGCTCAAGGCCAGGGGCATGACCCAAGGTATCAGTGAGACGCCGCGCCAGATGCGCTGTCCCCCCATCGGCAAATTGTTGAGGATCAGCGCCAGTATGAGGCCCAACGTCGCTTTGAAGAAAACCGCCGTGAGGGTGAAGCGAAATGAATTGCCGGTTACCAGCCAGAAGGTGTCATATTTTAAAAGTCTTTTATAATTTTGCCACCCCACGAATTTAGTTTCAGCCTTGTTTTCAAAGCTGAGCCACACGGAGTAAACAAAAGGATAGACCACAAGCCCCACAATCAGAATGACCAGGGGGAGTACCATCCAATAGGCAGCATACCGTCTGGACCTCAATTTTCTAAATATACCGGGTGTCGACCTTCCGTTTACCGTCGATGCAATCGTAACCATGTGAGAGTTCCTTTTAGGCGGCCAGTCTAATCACCAAGAAAACGTGCCATTTTGGTGAAGTTTCATACAAGGCCCCAAAGGTGCTAAATCTTGACACCTAAGATTTGTAAAATTAAATTTTCGGCGCTTCGGTTTAAAAAAATGGGGGAGGGCGCGCCTCCCCCGTGATGATTGCGTCATTAGATTACCCGGTGACCATCTCGAGTTCCTGGGCGCACCACTTCATGGCATCTTTAGGCGTCATTTCTCCCGTAGTCGCTTTGGCTACCATGACGGCCAGGATGCTCTGACTGTAAATCCCGTTGCCCGCAAGGGGATGGGCCGGATAGCCGCCAACCACCAATTGTTCATCACCGCGAATGACATAATTGTAAATGCCTCCCGGAGGCGGACCCTCTTTTTCCCATACCGGATTGGCATACATGGGCTTGAGCTGGGGCATGTCATAGCCCTGTCCGGCTTCAAGCATCTTGTACTGCTGCGGTTTTTCCAGCAGGTGAATCAGGAGTTCCTTGGCCGCCTTTTTCTCCTTGCACCAATCCCACAAAATAAAGTTGTAAAAAAGGGCTCCCCGGAAGCGTCCGTTGGGTCCTTTGGGCGTGTCATGATGCCACATCTGGGCTGCATTTTCAGGTTGGGTTCGTTTGGCGACGCTCCAGGCACTCGGCGGATTTTGGATTGCGGAGCCCTTGCCGGAGATAATCCAGCGGTTGTTGGAAGCATCGTCCCAGCCGTAGATTTCCTTGGGCATATACTGGGTCAGCTCTTTCAGATACTCGAGGCCGGCCAGAGTGCCGTCGGATTCGATCGTGATGTTGCCCTCTCTATCCATGGGCTGGGAGCCGAAGGACAACAGGAGCGGACCGAGCCAATCCATGCCATCACTGGTTTCAGCAATGGCACCACCGAATGGGAACCCGGCGGCATGAAGTTTCTTGGCCGCCTGCATGAAGACATCATACGTCCAGGCGTCAACTTTGGCCTTATCGCGCTTGCTCACGTCGGCTGGGAAGATGTCCACCAGATCGATGCCGGCATGCTTATTAAAGTAATCGATGCGTGAGACCATGGGATAGCTGTGGGAGCCGATGGGGGCGGGAAGAGCATACCAGGCCTTGTCCTCTTGCGAATAGGACAGGTAGGTTCCGAGGGAGTCGAATTTTCCGTACTTCTTTTCGAGGAAGTCCGCTACATCGTTCAGAGGCTCACATTGCTTGTAAAAAGCCCAAGAATCAAAGGGGCCCAGCGCCATGATGTCATGTCCGGTACCCGCCCGCGATTCGGCGGAAGCAATCGTTCGGATGTCCCGCACCTGCGGGCCGATGAGGTCGATCTTGACCTCGACGTTGTTCTTGGTGCCCCACTCATTAATAATCGCCGTGTGAACATCGGCTGCTCCGGGGATCCAATGGTTCCACAACGCGATGTTGAGGCTCGGCTTGGCCGTAAACGCCTTGCGTACGATACCGGGTGCGGACATTGTTCCGGCGACAGCAGCACTTCCAGCTACCATTCCTTTTACAAACTGCCTTCTTGTGATTTTTGCCATTTGTAATCCCTCCTTATGTTAAAGGTGATTGTTTACGGTTTCTCACCTTCTCCGCAAAATCATTGCATTGAAGCCCGGCAATGGTGGCCACGAAGGTCAATTCCATCGCTAGCGAGAAACCTGTGAGGGTGCGGAAAAAAACCACTATATGGTGAACAGCTTAATATGTGTAACATGGACCGGATAATGTTTCAGGTCCTTGTTAAATGATAGTTGAAGTTTAAATCACGATCAGAAATGAAGTAGCTTATCCCCCCTAAGTCGTGTTAATAGAAATTGGACGGTTGGTTGATAGGGATCAAAAAGGACACCCATATTGCCTCGGTATTAAGAGGTTACAAAGATTCACGTCTTGGCGGATGGTCCGCCGGGTCTTCGCTTGCGAAATGATTTTTCCCCGAAAATCGGTGCTCCGAAAAGGGCGAATATATATTTATCGAGTGTCAGTTGTTTTTGATTTTGGATGCAGAGTGCAATCAGCAGTATGATTCTTAACCGAAAGTCTTATCGTGGTCAATAAGAAATTGCTCGAAAAAAAACCTGTGATTGTCTAGGGTATTATCGTAGGAATTAAGTTTTTTTCTAAATTGCACCTAAAACTAAATACCATAATATATTGTTAAATAAAAGAGCCTACTCTGTGTGACAAGAAAAAGGAGGCAGCTTATGAAAAATCGGTCTAAAAAAATTTCTGTGGTTTTAGTCTTGACGGGTTTTGCCATCTGTTTTTTTTCGACGGATACGATCGGTCAGACAGGCAGCTCAGAAGAAATCGATCAACTCATTAAGGATCTGCAAAATGAGTCATGGCAGATACGATGGGATGCAGCCGCAGCTCTGGGCGAAATCAAAGATCCGCGTGCCATAGATGCATTGAGCAAAGCCCTGCAAGATGAGAACTCCTATGTCCGCATGACCGCGGCCCGATCTCTGGGGGTGATAGAGGATCGGCGGGTTATTGCCCCACTGATACAGGCCTTAAAAGACGAAAGTCACGGTGTGAAGAAAAATGCCATATTATCGCTTAAAATTCGCACGGGCCAGGATTTTGGAAAGGATTATGAGGCGTGGCGCAGGTGGTGGGAGCAAAATAAATAGGAAAGGTTCTGGACCTGGAACCGATCAGTTTCGGTATTAGTATAGAAATTCATATTTATCAAATTTGCCGTCGGGCCTTGCATCGACAACAACTGAATCGACCACCTTTCCGATGTCGTAAAATACAACGTCCGGTCCGGGATTCTCGGAAAAACTGGCTAAGATTTCACTCGGTTTGTCCCACATCCAAAGACCCAGCCGGTCTTCCAAAGCCTTTTTTTCGGCCTGGGTTTTACCTGCCAGATCTTTTCGCGTAACCAGTTTGTATTTTAAGCCGACCTGGAATGAATTGTTATCGGGATCCTGATCAAAATAACTTCCATTGATGCAGTATGGAAAAAATACAGATTCCGGTTCTCCATCTTTATCTTCGTCGAGAAACACGGCTGAGATTCTCTGATTTTCGGTCGGGATGATGGGTTGCATTGGGGCTTCAGATCTTTGAGCATCATGATATTCATCTGCATCTTTGAGCTTTTTAAAGAGAGCATCGACAAATTTTTTATCACGTCCTTTTTCGAAGGAAAAACGGATATCAACATCACCGTCTCGGAATTGATATATGAGGACAACATTTTCCATCTCTATTTCTGAAAATGTCTTTAATATCAGAGAAATAGGGTAGGAGTTCTTAGCCTCTTCTAGGCAGGTAGCTTTAGGAGTGGTTTTTGTTTCGCTGCGTTCTTCCACGTAAAGCCCGCTTTGACAAACCGGTGAATAACTCTGGACGGGATGAGTCGGGGTGCGCACGATTTGTTTACTGTAGACATTATATTCCCGGAAGTTATCTTCGGTAATTCCATAAACAATATGGTAAACATTAAAAGAATACGATCTATTGGTTCCCTTGCTTTGTTCTGTTCTTTTAACAGGCGTGCCTATCAGTCGAAAGTCTTTATTCTCATATTTATCCTTAAATTTTTTATATTGTTCAATTTTTTCTTGCGGTGCCGTTTCTCTTTCGGCGGAATCAGAGTGGCTGATTGCCGTGTGGGCCGGGCCGACAATGAAAAACCTGCCGGCCAGAATGATTGTAAAAACCGCTAATACGGCAGCCTTGATCATTTTCCTCGAATTTGAATTTTTAATTACCTTGATTAACATTTATATATAAACCTTTACGCTTTATTTTCGACTGGTTCTTAATTTATCGGGTCGGTGGATAGTGAATTAGAACCACCGCGGCCGGACCGGATTTCTGTTTGAAAACTTGAAACACAAGGTTGGTGCAATATGCGAGCCATTAAAACAGAAATAAGGGCGCAAACACTCAATGCTTATAAATGTAATGATTTCAGTAAAATAAAGGCCTAATAATAATGGAGGGTAAAACTGAGATTTCAGAAAAAATAAAATGGGGGGATTAAAAAAAATTCCAGCCAAATATTTGACGTTATCTGGCTGGAAATCTGGTTACAACTAGGCTCTTATCAGGTTTTATCTGACAACATTTTGTCAGAAAATGAAGTTTTCAGGTGTTCCGCCGGAGGCGGATTCGGGTTTCAGCAATTAAAAATTTCAAATAACAAAATACAAATATCAAATGGTTCGACAAGCCGTTCGACAGGCTCACGGTCCTGAGCAAAGTCGAAGGACTCACCACTCTGAGCCAGGTCGAAGGGCAAATCACAATCACCGAAATTCAAAATCCCAAACAATTTACTTTTAATCTTATTTGAGATTTGGATATTTGGGATTTATTTGTAATTTGGTGCTTGTAATTTGTTATTTTCGGATTATCTGAGTTGGGTTATAGTATATTGCTTGAGAACCCTCCGTCCACCGGCAGGGCAATCCCGGTGACAAAATCAGAAGCCGCGCTTGCCAGAAAAATGGCGGCGCCCCCGAGCTCTCGCGGTTCGCCCCATCTGCCCTCGGGCGTCCTGGCAATCACCTTGTCATGCAGCCCCTCGATGTCTTTGCGGGCCTGCCGCGTCAGTTCGGTATCGATCCAGCCGGGCAGAATGGCATTGACCTGGATGTTATCCTCGGCCCAGGCACAGGCCAGGCTGCGGGTCATCTGAACGATGCCACCCTTACTGGCGCTGTAAGGTCCCAATTTGGCGCCACCGAAATAAGAGGTCATGGAGCCGATGTTGATGATTTTTCCGCCAGCGACGGCTTTCATTGCCGGATAAACCCACTTGGAACATAAAAATGCGCTGCGCAGATTGCCGGCCATCACCTGGTCCCACTCGGAAGCTTCATAATCCTGCGGCATTTTACGAATGTTGATGCCGGCATTGTTAACCAGGATATCGATGCGACCCAATTCCCGGAGAACTTCTTCAGCCATCTGTTGAACCGCTTTTTCCTCGGTGACATCAAATAGCAATCCAAGGGCCCGTACGCCGAACTCTTCCCTGATCTCAGTGACAGCCGATTCTGTTTTTTGTGCATTTCGGGCGACAATGGCAACATCGGCTCCCATGGATGCAAAACCTCTTACGATTCCCTTGCCGATTCCGCCGTTCCCACCGGTCACAATAGCTACTCTTTGTTTCAGACTGAATAAATCATTCATTATGATCTCCTTTCAGAAAAAATTAGCGACATCCAACCACCTGCCGGTGGCATCGTTTTTAGGCCTGATTACCGCCGAATGTTGTCAAGCTCCGGTCAATAGCCGGTATTTTTCTTTCTTTGCATATTCTTGTGAGGCGGGCAACTCTTTTTAGTAGGGTGATGCTTCCTAAACATACCAATACCCGATTTTTACGATTGGACCTTAGTTTCCGACAGTGCCAAGTGTCTCGAAAACATGGTGGCGGTTTCTCACTTGCGGCTGGTTTGTCGCTGGAACGAACAGGGATTGGGAGATTTCAACCTGCATTATCTTCGCAATCAGCAGGGGAAGGAAGTTGACTTTTTAAATTTTAGAATATTAATCAAATCTGAGTCAAGTTGATCTCGCCGGTTATAGAATTTGAAGATACGTACTAAAAATAATCCCCGGCAACCGAATAAAGCTGCCGGGGATTTATGGTTTTCGGGTTATTCTGACAATTACCAGTCTTTACCTTTCTGGGCTTTTTCGGCCATATACTTGATCATCTTGTTCATCATCTCAATATGTTGCTTGGTATCAAGCTTGCCTTTTTCGCTGACCTTTTGCCAGAGCTCCTTGTCGGTCATATTCTGGTGGCAGCCCATGCAGGTGCCGGTCCGCAGCAGGGTATCGATTTCCTCTTTGTTTAAAGCCCGGCTCATCGGCCAGTGGGTGCCGACAGTTGCTATCTGGGTGCCGTCCCGTTCGACGATCTTGGACCAGTCAAATTTCAGTTTTGGAATTCCTGGGATCTGAACCGAGTACTTCTTTGGAATGATTTCACCGGTCTTGGCGTCGATCAGATCTTCGACAATGTCCATGTATTGCTTGGTGCCGAAGGTGCCGTCGCCCAAACCCAGTCCGGCGGTTTTCAGGTTGGCATGGCAGGATTCGCAAGTCCTGGCCTTACGTTGGGCCGTATGCGGCTGGACCGGCCGGCGCCATGTCAATGGCCAGCGGCACATGTTCCTGCTGGCGAATGGCAGCCTCATCCGGGCTGTCGGCAATAACGTTGTTGGCAATGGTTTCGCCTGCTTCGTTGATCACCGTATAGGTTATCTGGCAACCGGGCATGAGGGGTGATACCCGCCCTTCGCCGCCGATTCCCAGCACAGGATCCTCCCAGCGCAGGTAAGAACGGGTTTCATAGGGTTTGCCCGCGGACTTGATGCCGCCGCTGCCCAGAACGGACTCAGCGGTCTGGCCGTTTTTCTTTTTTGCATTGCCTGAGGCGACCCAATCGATACCGGACTTCTGCTTGCCGTCCTTATCTCTGGAATAGTCGACCTTCACATGGCAACCGTAGCACTGCGGCACCCAGGATGCGTGGCAGCCATAGCACTCCAGTTTATCAAAGTGAGAAGTAACGGCAACCATGGCCACCGGGGCGGAGGGATCTTTCCACTTCTTTTCCTGGTTTATGTTCTTCAGAACCGGAACCTGAAAATCCAGACCGGTGGCTGAATGAA
>CALZJV010000201.1 GCA_945787595.1 uncultured Desulfobacterales bacterium
AGACCTTGATCTTTCAAGCGCAGCAGGTATATTAAACTTTCGGCAGGTTTCCAGATAGACCTTTGAGTTCTCCTTCCACGTTTCCTTGTCGAAATCGACCGCCAAAAACCAGCAGGTTTCATCAACAAGCATGAGATATAAACCGATCACAAATTCACGCCGGTATCTGTCAGAAGGATCAATGCCAATTAGGTGATTTCGAATAACATCGTCGGAAAGCGGCATAAAATCCCTGTTTTCACATTCACCACATTTAATTTTGGGTTTTTGACAAATAGGCCTGATCCACTCATTCCGGCAGACTGGCTGGAATCCACTTTTCCCGGTGCGTTTACTTTCGAAACGCCTTGGATAGACATCTTCCCGTCCACAGAACAAGGACCGAAAAAGAGCAATTTTCTGTTCCTCGTTTGAATCATTTGTTACGTTTGGTTGAGATAGCCGATCAAACGGAAGCTGTTCATCGGCGATTGCCTGCTTCAGGTCGTTAAGCTGCCTGATTCTATTTTGCAATGCCGCCCTTTTTGCATCAAGAGCAGCAAGTTCACTCTTTGCAATCAGGATCTGCTTGTTGATTTTTTCCTGATCCTTCAAATCAGTCCTCAAAATATCTGTAGTTGATACGATTTAGTTTTATTTATATAATTTCGAATAGTTAAAATCAATTATAACTTCGAATGAATTTAATTTATCATCGAATTTCCTCCGAATGTTCGTTTTTTTGGCTCGTTCATTAATATTGAACATAATAATATATTGAACAAGTCAGTCTCATTCTCAGTGAAATGCATTTTGATAATCCAATATCAAGCACATATCTTGACATTTGTTCAGTATTTTTATATGTTCATTATTACTGAACAATATACTTTTATGAACAAGAGCAAGTCAGAATGCAACCACCAGAAAAAACTATGATTGAAAAAGCGCTGGATGCTATACGTAAGAGAACCCGTATAGATGCCGATTTTTTATACGAAAAGACTGGGACGGATTTACATGGAGACGGCGTCATTCGGCTCGCCTATGGAGGCAAAAAGTGGGAGTTCAAAGCGGAAGTAAAGCTTCGGGTGAGCCGGACGACAATCGCTTTATACAAGCAGAAAATGGACAGCGCCGGTCAAGGCCTGTTTGTAACCGACTATGTTAATCCCGAGCTTGCAGAAGTGATGAGAAATCAGGGCATTTTTTTTATCGATGCCGCAGGAAACGCTTTCATCGACGCCACCCCACTCTATATCTTTGTCAAAGGCGAAAAACCGACTAAGGTTGGGAAGGCCAAACCCGTCAAACGAGTGTTTAAACCTGGCGGACTGAAACTCATCTTTGCACTGCTCAACAATCCGGGAATGGAGAAGGCAACCTATCGAGATATGGCCAAAGCCGCCAATGTCGCGTTGGGTACGGTTGACTTTCTGATAACCGAACTCAAAGAGCTTGGTTTTCTTATCGACATGGCGAAAAAAGGCCGACAGCTGCTCAAAACCGGGCAATTGTTGAGACGATGGGTAGAGGCATACCCCGAAAACCTTAAGCCAAAGCTCGTTCAAGAAAAATTTAGGACGAACAACCACCATTGGTGGAAAGACATAAAGCCGGCAGATTTTGATTTTTTCTGGGGAGGTGAAATCGCTGCCGCTAAATTGACGGGACATCTAAAACCTGGAAGGTATACCATTTACACTGATCACCTGCCGGGAAAACTCATCTACAAATTCAAGTTTCAAAAAGATCCTAACGGTAATGTAGAGTTCGTGACGCCCTTCTGGACCTTTGGGTGGGAGTTAGCTGAAAAGAAAGTCGTGCCCCCACTTCTCATCTATGCCGATTTAATGGCGACCGGCGATGCGAGAGCCATTGAAGCCGCGGAAATAATTTATGACAACTACCTCACTCGACTTATCCGGGAAGATTGATAAGGTTGCGGTATCCACACTGGGACTGATTCACCAAATCTCGTCTTCCATGAAAATACCATTTTTTATCGTCGGGGCTACTGCTCGCGACATCCTGCTCGAAGTTCACTACGGAATCGGATCGAAACGCGCCACCTTAGACATCGACATCGCTGTATTCATTGAAAACTGGGAGCAGTTTTACCATCTGAAGGATGAGTTGATCGGAATCAAACACTTCACGCCGACCAGAGATATTCACCGACTTCTGTTTCAGAAACGATTACCGGTCGACATCGTCCCATTTGGTGGAGTTGCTGAAAAGGGTGATCTCGTCGAATGGCCGCCAGACGGCAGCATTAAGATGAGCGTGACAGGTTTCCGGGAATGTTTTCAGCACGCCATTCAAGTAAAAATCTCCGACAAACCCAAACTGTCGGTAAGTGTGGTCAGTTTGGCAGGTTTGGCCATTCTCAAGCTGGTTTCATGGGATGATAACAGTGCTCGCCGACAGAAAGATGCATCAGACTTGGTTTTCATCATCCGAAACTATCTCGATGCCGGTAACCTGGAACGACTTTTTGAAGAGGCACCGGACATAGTCGATTCCGGTGAATATGACTACGAAGCGGGTTCAGCGCGCCTTCTGGGCCGGGATATTTCGAAAATTGCGTATACCAGCACCACTAATAGACTTATCGAAATCCTGAGAAGAGAATCGAAGAATAAACGGGGACATGGAATCGCAATGGACGTGCTGCAGGGAGATAGATTTGCAGATGAATCATACGAAAAGGTATCAGCTTATTTTGACGCGCTGTTGAAAGGGCTGACGGAACATAAGAACCGCTAAAAATATGCGATTGATATGCGATTATGCGGCCAGGAGCTTACAAAAACTCGCTTAAACTCACGAAAACTCACTTGTAAATTAGTAACTTATTGTTTTTATTTACTATCTGGAAAATCCGGCCTTCGGCACCATATGTTTTAAAAGGCGTAACGTTGGTGTTACGCCTTTTTTGTTTTTTGGGATAGAAATTATAACCGGATGGAAAATTGCCATTGAACGTTCGTAAGCTTGACTTCGTCGCCGTAGACGGGACCGGCAACTGCCAGAGCAAGCCGAACAGGCCTGGGACCACCCTCCAGTTTCAAAAAGTGCGCTAACGCTGCTGTTAAATCTATAAATTCGGAAGTGGCGAACTTAACAATCGCTCCCGGATGACCCCGGGCGGTCAATCGGGCAAAACGAATGTCGGTGGCGCCAATGTCGGCCACCACTGATGATAGGCTGCTATCCCCTCTTTTGACTTTCATAAATCAAGATTCGGTGCGTGCCACAGGCGGTATGTAGTTTTCCAATTCAGAACAGGGTATCTTCACCAGCTCGCCCAGTTCAGCAGAGCGATAAAGGGCCATTAAAATTTCCATGACCGCCACGCCATCATGGAAGGTTTCGATGGGTGTCTGTCCCTTGCGGAAACATTCCACCATGTGGCGATTTTCGTCTACGTAACCATAGACACTCATTTCATCCTCCAAGACCGGCATCAAACCCTGCTCGGCGTTCTGCTTTTCGACCAGGTCTTCACCCTGATCGCCCCTAACCTCCCGGGACATAAATATCTTAAGGCCGGTGTTGAGTGAGGAAAACTCCATGGCGTACTCCGGGCCCAAAAGTTCTAGCTGAATGCGCAGCCCCGGACCCACATAAGCCCATGAAGTGGTTGATTCAATGATCAGCTCAGCACCGTCCTGGTCCTCCAAGGTCAACAGGGCTCTGGCAAAGTCCTCCGCGGGCCTCTTCGCATAGTCAACCTCATTTCCCATCATACCCTTAAGTCGTTTCACATAATCCGGACGCGTCCATTTCAGAGACGCGACCGTTCCGTTAGCCGTCTTAAGGCGCAGTGAATCCCTGGACTGACCGGGCTCGGTCAGCATAAAACGAGCCACTTCGACACTGTGGCACATCATGTCGGATAGGACTCCACCCCCCTGAAGGTCTCCACGCCAGAACCAGGGTTCGTGGGGTCCGCTATGTTCTTCAGCCGCACGTGCCAGATAAGGTCGACCAGTGGTGGCCGCAGCGCGGCGCCATATAATTTCCTTACCCCGCAGCACCGGCGTACAGAAAACCTGATTTTCAAGATATCCGTGATTTAAGTTGGCGTCCTCGGCCAGACGCAGCATTTCCCGGGCCTCGGCCAGGGTTCGGGCCAGCGGTTTTTCGCAGGCCACGGCAATAATGCCGCTGTCACCGCCTTTAACCGTACGGTTAATGGTCTGCATCACTTCCAGCCGGGTATAATTGGGGGATAAAATCCAAATCGCGTCTACATCAGGGGCTTGCAAAAGTGATTCGAGAGAATCGTGAGCCTGGCATTGACCCAGTTCCGCTTCGATCACCGCCCGGGCCAGCTTTTCTCGATTGGCCGGTGTAGGACTGTAAACTCCGTTAATTTCCACGTTGCGAACACCGATCATGGCTTGACGATGAAAATGACCGATGAAGCCGCTGCCGACAAACCCCAACCGCAATTTTTTTAGGGGATAGTTTGTTGCCATAATCAAAATTCCTCCTTTTATACTCTCAATCGCTGCTGTCGCCCATAAAAGAGCATCAGCACCAGCAGGGTAATTCCAAAAACGATTTGACGGCCAAACTCCTCCATCTGCAGGGTGATCAAAATGCTCTGCAAAATTACAAGCAAAAAAGCGCCGGCCATGGTGCCGGTGTAACTTCCCTGGCCGCCGGATAAAGGTGTCCCACCTAAAACCACTGCGATGATGGACGGCAGCATATACTGATCTCCCACTCCGATGAAAGAATTTCCGGTATACCCAAGTACAAACACACTGGTTAGTCCGGCAAAAAATCCCGACAATCCGAACAGGCCGATCCGCATGCGCCAGACGTATACGCCGGTAAGTCTGGCTGCGCGTTCGTTGGTTCCAATTGCATAAATGCGATAGCCAAAAGCCGTACGGTACAAAAGCCAGGCCATGAAAAATCCCACTCCGATCCAGACGAAAAGAATGCCCGGAATGCCCGCCACCACAGGCTGGGTGATAAAGCCTGAAAGCGCCGGCGCGGCATTGCCCGAGGGAATGCCGCGGGTCATGGCAACCAAAGCGCCCTGCACCACCCCCAGCATACCCAGTGTCATAACCAACGGTGGTATGCGCAAAATGGTAACACCGATTCCGTTCAGGATACCGATACCCAATCCTGCACCGGCGGCTCCCAAAATGGCCGGTGCAACCATTGAGTTGTCACCCTGCATGATGTTGCCCGCAATCACGGCACCAAAGCTGATGATCGCCCCTACTGACAGATCTATTCCTTCACGGCCGCCAAGGATCACCAGGTTTTGTCCAGCAGCCACGATGCCTAACAAGGCGGCGAGGGTCAGCAATTTTATAATCTGGCTGGGAGAGGCGAATCCCGGAGATGCGGCTTCGCCAAGGATCAGTAAAATAACAATAAGGAGGCAGGGTACAGCCATCGGCCGATGTAAAAGCGCCCTGGGATCGAATTTCGATCTTGCCACGGCTTTTACTTCTTTTGATGATACACCTGCCATAAAGGCCTCCTATCGACGCGCAATGGTCACACCGCCTGCCAGTGCAGTAAGAACAATCAAGCCTTGAACAAGGTTCTGATACTCGAAGGGCACACCTGCAAAGAAGACCACACTGCCAATTAATCCCAGGATAACCGCCCCGAAGATGGAGCCTAAAGGATTGCCGCGACCACCGCTAAGTGCAGTGCCACCAAGTACCACGGCCGCAACAGACCCCAGGGTCATTTTAGCCCCCAATAAAGGATCCCCGCTTGCGGTATCTCCGGTGAGACATAAAGCTGAGATGGCTGAAAATAGCCCGCATAAAATGTAGGCGCTGATGCGTAGTCTGGGCACCGGAAGCCCGCTCTGGTATGCCGATTGGATATTTCCCCCGACGGCCAGCAATGACCGGGAGAAAACCAGGTGTGCAATAAACGCGACGGTAACCGCCATGGCAACCAGAATCCATACCACAAAAGGGATGCCGATCAGATTGTCTCCATAGGTTTCCCAGTATGCGTCCGGCGCAGCAAGACCAGCCTGGGGCAAAATCCACAGGGCGATGCCGGCGAATACGATGCCGGATGCAAAGGTGGAAACTATTGGCTGGAATCTCAATACAGCCACGCAAAAACCATTAAATGCGCCGCACATAATACCGACCAGCATACCAGCAAGAATGCCTGCAATAATGGCCCCGAGATTTCCCCCTAGAGCAGTAATAACCGAGACCGTAACAACATTTACCAGCGATATGATGCTGCCCACGGACAGGTCGATATCACCGGTCAAAACAACATAGGTCTGGCCAACCGCCAGAAGAATCATGGGCAAATAGGTGCTGATGTCCGCAACGATAGCCTCCGGCCTCAAGGTCTTAGGCTGCAAAAATCCGTTTAGAATAAACAGTAGTATTGTGACTGCTATAGCCGGCAGATACGGTCTGCGGGTTAAATCCATTCGCCGAAAAAAATCGCTACATGTTGCAATGCCGGCGTTCCAGGTCATGCGGTCACTCCGTATGCTGCCTGATAGAGATTAAATGCAGTCATTTGTTTACCTTCCAATTTTTGCACGATATGGCCGCCATTGAACACAAGGATACGATCGGCAATTCCAAGAAGCTCTGCATCTTCGGAAGAGTACAGAATGATGGAAACGCCCTCGGCGACCAACTCTCTCATGATCTGATAGAGATCCGTTTTGGAGAGAAGATCGATTCCTTTGGTGGGATCGTCCATAAGCAGGATGTTGGGCTGTATGGTCAACCAGCGTCCAATTACGGCCTTTTGCTGATTGCCGCCGGACAGGGAAGAAATGGGTGCGGCAAAACCGGAGAAGCGTATTTTCAAACGATTCACAAAGGGGGATATTTTGCGAATAAGACTTTGAGGTGATAGGAAAAACCGTTTGTGTTTTGTAAGATCGGCGGCCACTAAATTTTCCAGGATGGGTCTTGTCAGCAGCACCCCGTCCCGGTTACGGTCGCCTGATAAATAGGCCATTCCCTTGCGAATGGCATCAGCCGGTTTCGATGGCCGTCTGCTGCTGCCCGTCAAACGGATTTTGCCGTCGGTGGCCGGCTCAGCGCCGAACAAGATTCTCAGGGCCAGCGACTGTCCCTGTCCGTGAAGCCCCCCGAACCCGAGTATCTCACCTCGTCGCAACTCAAAGGATACACCGCCTAAGCGATTACCGCACAGATTTTCTACCGCCAGAAGTGTATCGTCATAATCATTGCGGATCGGGTGGAGTCCGGTTGAAACCGGTGCAATCCGGCTGCCGACCATGTGTTGTACCAGGGTATCTTGGCTTGTTTCTGAAAGACACAGGCATTCCACAGAACGGCCATCCCTCAGCACAGTGACGCGATCTCCTATCTCAAATATCTCGTCCATCCGATGGGAGATAAAGATAATGGCCGTTCCTTTGTCCCTCAATTGCCGGACTAAATTGAAGAACACGGTTACCTGACCCTTGTCCAGGGAAGACGTCGGTTCGTCAAAAATAATGATTCGGGCGTCGGTTGCCAATACTTTGAGCACTTCTACAATCTGGCGCTGATCGCTCCTTAAATCCTGAATCAGAGCGTCAAGGGCAAACCCGTCACCGGTTACTCCAGCGAACCGTTCCACCAATGCTTCTGCACGACGTCTCATGGCAGCACGATCCACCAGACCCGGACCCCTGCGAGGTAAAGCTGCCAGTAACAGATTTTCCTCTACGGACAGCTGGGGAACTAAACTGAGTTCTTGATAAAACACACCGATGCCGGCCCGGGCCGCATCCTGCGGCCCGTTAATGGCGGTGACGGTCCCCTCGATCTTTATTTCTCCGGCATCCGGAATGACTGAGCCGGCGATAATTTTACAAAGAGTGCTCTTGCCGGATCCATTCGATCCGATCAGCACGTGAACTTCACCGCGCTTTACTTCAAGTTCGGCGCTTTCCAGAGCAACGACGGCTCCGAAATGTTTGTCAACTCCTTTGACTTCGAGAACACCCATAATTACTTAAAGTAGGCGGCTGTCTCTTCAATAGTCAGAGATTCGGACACCGAGTAGTGTCCCGGTTTGCCCTGGACCTGTTTATAGGCCTGGTCAAAGTTGTTTGAATCAATAAATGGGATTGGAATGTAAAGGGCATTTCCATATTTACCGTCGCTGACTGGCTTCTTAAACTCTTTGCCTAGAAGCAAATGTACGGTGACGTTCAGGGCGCTCGCCATGCAACCCGGCGGATTAACCGAAGCCCCGGAATTGAGGTTTTTGTCTTTCCAGGTTTCCAGAAAATCTTTGCGAATTTCGCCGGTAGCGGCGATGTTGGTGCGGCCCTCGGTAAGGATGGCTCGCCAGGCTCCGGCCGCCATGCCGTCCTGCACCCATACGGCGTCGATATCCGGATAGGTTGCGAGTAGGTTCTGCATGGCCTGTTGGCCCTGAGCCTGGTCCCAGTTGGCATTGACTTCGTTCAGGATCTCTATCCCATTATACTTGGAAAATACCTCCCTATAACCTTCAACCCGCATCTGGTTGGCTGGGTGTCCGGCCACACCGTTGATGGCGACCACCTTGCCCTTGCCGTTCAAGGTTTCGGAAAGCCAGCGGGCGGACTTCATAGCCCAACCCTTCTGGTCGATACCCACGTAGATGGCATCTTTGGACGACACCTCGGCATCAGTGGAAACAACGATGATGCCCTGCTTTTTGGCCTGTCGGAACACCGGATTAAAGGCAGTGGGGCTGTTGGGGTTGATAATGATAGCGTCGACGCCCTGGTTAATAAAGTTGCGCACATGGGCGATTTGCCCCTGGACGTCAACGTTCGAGCTCTGGACGATTACTTTCACCTCGACGCCCTCTTTCTGCCATTTGGCGGCAGCGGCTTTAGCCTCGTCAATCATCTGGGTACGCCATTCGCTGCCTACCCAGCCGTTGCTGAGCCCAATGGTAAAGCTTTTCGCCAGCGAAACTCCCGAGAAAAGTAAACAAACAGAGACAACCAGAATAAGTATTGAACCTAATTTCTTCATTTTGCTACCTCCTTTCGTTCCCGTTTTTAAAATTCAAAATCGCAAATTCTCTGCCCACTAAGCCTTCATCACCAATTGTATATGATAGTGGTTTTTAATAATCGATAGCATATGATCTTTCAAGAAGAAAATAGGAACGACATATAAAAAAATCGAAGTGTTGTACCAGTTTGATAAACAGAGATAAGAAGTCCCTTTTTGAAAATGAATCTGATAAAAAACAAGGTTGTGTGAAGGATATGGATGATTGACTGAATATTTTCGTGTCGGCAGTGAGTTCTTTTTGTTCTTTCCATAACCATTTCATATGCGAATATGCAGCCAGGACTGTACAAAAACTAGCTTAATGTCGCTTAAACTAGCTTTGATTTTATTAACTATTTTATTTCATTACTAATTTTTCAAGTCCGGCCTTCGGCACCATCTAAATATTTTTACTTACGGTTTCAGTATTTTACTGAAGCCGATTTTTGCTATACGCTATTTTAAGCCCGATTTTCGCACCACGGAATCAGGGTTATAGTCGCCTTTCAGGATTTCCGAAACCGCCTTTTGGCAGAGTATCCTGACTGGGAAAAAATCGATCGTAGGATTTGAACCCAATCTCAGGTCGAGTCTCCATTGCGTGAGTTAACATGAAAGCGCCCATCTGACGTCCGAGTTTTGCCGGTATCGGTTCTGAAAAAAAATCCAAATGTGTCCGCCATTTCCAGACCTTGATCTTTCAAGCGCAGCAGGTATATTAAACTTTCGGCAGGTTTCCAGATAGACCTTTGAGTTCTCCTTCCACGTTTCCTTGTCGAAATCGACAAGCCTGGGGTACATACCGATCACAAATTCACGCTGGTATCGATCGGCTGGGTCAACGCCAATCAGGTGGTTTCGAATGACATCGTTCGAAAACGGTATAAAATCTCTATTTTCACAATCACCGCATTTGATTTTTGGTTTTTGGCATATGGGCTTGATCCACTCATTACGGCAGACCGGCTGGTAACCGCTTTTACCGGTGCGCTTGCTTTCAAAGCGTCTTGGGTAGACATCTTCCCTACCTCGGAACAAAGACCGAAAAAGAGCAATTTTTTGTTCCTCGGTCGATTCATTTGTTACGTTTGATTCAGATCGCTGGTTAAACGGAAGCTGTTCATCGGCAATTAATGGTTTTTGCCCTTTTAGCTGCTCGATTCTTGCTTGCAGTGCCTTCCTTTTAGCATCTTAAGTAGACAATTCAGATTCTAAAGCCTGAATTTGTTCGTTTATTGGTTTCTGATGCTTCAAGACATCCTCTCGAGCAATTTTATTTCTGGATTGGTTAGCAAATACGGAATGACAAATTACTCACTACGTGTTTTATTGTGGTTTTTTAATCCAACCAAGGACCGCCAGCAGACCAGGTCATTTCGAATGATTTTGTTTTTGCAATAGAGTCGATAGGCGGTAATAGAAATGATCTCACAAATTCAATAGTCTTCCCAAAATCCTTCTCTACTTTGACAAATCTGGTCTTTCGTACAAATGCTTGCCATTGGGTCTGTTTTAATGGATTTTGGATAAACGATGCCTTGAAGGCCTCCGGAGTTCCTGCTGGAAGTGGTGTTTTCCTACGGTTAAAGGTGTTTTGGATTGCCGAAGCAATAATTTGACCGGAAAATGGGAAATCGCACGCCAGAGCCCAAAGGTCGTAAAAATCTTTCATCCGACTATTGACCATACCAAGACGCACAATGGCTTCAAACTTCTCCGCAACCACCGTTTCTTTGGGATATGTTCGAAGCTGGGGTGCCGGAAGGTCAAGTACCGTCGGAAAATCTGTGAAGACTGGATCGGGTGTGATCGCGTCGCCAAATCCGCAATCCACTTGTAAATGAATCTTCGCTGCTCCAAGCATGGCTGTCAATGGTACGCGCAGACCGCCGTATTGTTGTTCTTCTCGAATCTCATTAACATTCACAGTGTCGGATAAATAAGTCAATCCATCATCAGCAAATAAAATTTGAGAGATCTTCTGAAAAACGGCTTTTAGGGAATCAATGGTTTCTGATTTAAATGCAAGCAAATCAATGTTACGAGTCTGGCGGTAGAAATCTCCGGTCCAAAGCTTGAAAAGCATCGCTCCTTTTAAAACGAAGTTGTCAACGTATGGAGAACGGCTTAGGCGATAGAGCAAGCGCTCCATGGCAAATGTTCGCAGAACAAAAATAAAATCCTGACCGCTTGACCGGGAGTAATTGAGCAGGCGTTGGCGAACTGATGCAGCATAATTTTTGGTTTTCGAAGGACTCATGAAACGATAGCCTCCATATAGGGCTGCATGACATTTCGTACCCGGCATATTCTTGCATAGTGAAAAAGCTCATCGATTGTACATCGACGGGATCGCCAGCACTCTTTTAGGGCTTCAATGGCCACATCAATACCCACTTTGTTGCGATACTTAAAACAATCTGCTACGGTTTTAGCCGGATTGTAAACTCGGACCGATACGCCTTCGATCTTTTTCTCTTCAATGCCTTCTTTTAGTGATGGACCGGAGAAGCGGAAAATCCGGATTGGTGGGTAATCGACTTTGGGTTTTCGCATGGCCCGATCGATGGCCATCCAAATCTGGTGGGGATTTTGGGTACCGATTTCGTGGTAACTCAGAGCGCTGAGGAGGCAAATAATTCCGTGAGGTACCCGTTTGCAGGCTTCGGCAAGACTGTGGTGTTCCGTGAACTCTCCGTCGGCAAGAACATACAGTCCGCGACCGGTTCGAATCAGCTGCCCGCTTTTGCAGAGTTTTCGCAGATATTCTGGATGTAGACCAGCCTCTCTGATTTCACGGGCACGAACCACACCAGTTTTGCGAGCCATTTTCATAATGGCATTTTCGGTATTGTTTGAAGCAGCTTTCATGTCAAAACGTTCTCACTTATAAATATATGCAGACGTTTTGACAAAACTACATTTTTACTTAAAAGTCAATGAATTTTGTTAGGTTTGAATAAACAGCTTCCAATGAAAATATGCGATTGATATGCGATTATGCGGCCAGGAACGTTTAAAACTCGTTTAAACTCACATAAACTCACTTATAATTCAGTAATTTACTGTTATAATTAACTATCTGGCAAGCTCGGCCTTCGGTACCATTGAAATTAGTTAGCCGCAATCCTATTGGATTGCGGCTTTTTTATGACTTCATTAAGTTGGGGGTATTCATTCCGTCGGGAATCAGCATATATCACTTTAAGCCGAGTATATCAAAAATCAAACCACATTTCCTTTGACAGGATTTTTTAACCTCAACCACAAACGCTTCGGCATTTTTCAATGTCGTCTCAGCATCTTCCGGGGAAGCTTGATATTCTGCGGCATAAT
Source organism: uncultured Desulfobacterales bacterium (assembly GCA_945787595.1). The sequence continues at coordinate 12,360 of CALZJV010000201.1, forward strand.
CGGATCGTTGCCGTAAATCGAAGGCATCGTGCAAGACCTTCGGAAAGTTCCCCGACCAAATGCTCTTCTGTATATCTTTTTGGTGTGGCCCCCTTTTTGCCTTTCCCTTGAGTCCCTTTCACACAGCAGCAAGCTCCCACCTTTGATCTACGGAGTCCGATATGACAGCGTGTCAAAAGCCAAAGGATTACTGAAAGCTCAGTTCAAGGAGAACCAAAAGAGATAGAAGATCCGTAATGTTTGAGAAATGGTTTTTAATCGATCCGGGTTGATTGTTTTTCATGATAACCTTCTTATTTTATTTTTTAGAGGCTATCACATCTAGGAGCAAAAGTCTAGATTTATTTAATGATTTCAGTAACCTATTCGATATTTCCTCTTAATCGTTATTATTTCAAATAGTTATACGATAAAAGTCTGCCCTTAATTGGTGGGTTGCTTTATGCAATTTGGATGCTAATTCTAAATGCGTTGGCCCTGTGACCTTGCAGAGTCGACCTTAATCTCCCGCATAAATTCGGATAGATTTGACAGTCTTTCTCGTAAATATGGAATCTGCCCCGCAAAGCTCCGGCTGTCCCCTAATATTCTAAGCTACCGGTAGAACCTATTCCGCGGACCACTACCAGAGGTAGTGTTTAGCAAGTTAATTAATCTTGACAACAAAACTTGCTTTAGTTATCCAGATGGATATTGTTTGCCTTAAGGGGCGCTTCAATATGTTGGGCTGTCTTGTCACGGCGTAGCTTCAGCGAAGACGGAAGCTGAAACCGATACCCTATTTACCATTTCCGATTCTCTCGCTTTGAAAAAGCAACTTCTTATCTTTCAGCCGTCCGGTTGGGTTACATTACTGCGGGGGAATTTGACAAATACGTGATACCCGAAAACATGGTGACTGAGGCTCAAAGGAGATAAGATTTGGCGGTTGGCCTGCGACTTGACGTTGTGGCCGTTTTGGTCATACTGGCCCTCATGCTCAGCGGTCTCCTCTCATCCAAAGAAGCGCTGGCAGGTTTCGGTGATCCGGTGGTGTTATTGATTGCCGGACTGTTTGTGATAGGAGAAGGGCTTTTCCGCACGGGAGTTGCCTTCGCTATCGGCAACTGGTTGATGCGTGTGGGTGGAACATCTGAAAGCCGGATGATGATGCTGTTGATGCTGGTGGTTGCCGGACTGTCCGCTTTTATGAGTTCCACCGGTGCTGTTGCTATTTTTATTCCGGTTACCTTAAATTTAGCGGCCAAAGCAAGTATTCAACCATCTCGATTGTTGATGCCCATTGCCTTTGCTTCGCTAATCGGGGGGATGTTAACCCTCATCGGCACACCGCCTAATCTGGTAGTCAGCAATCAGTTAATCCGGGAAGGATTGGATGGTTTCGGTTTTTTTGAATTTACACCCATCGGTCTCTTGGTATTGATAACCGGAATCGCCTATATGTTGATTTGGGGAAGAAAACTGCTCCCTGAGGAGACTGCCAAACCCTGCAAATCGGTGGAGAACCGCCTTTCGTTAGGGGATCTGATCGAAGCCTATGACATTTCAGAAAGTTTTCATCGCCTCCGTATCAGTGAGGATTCTTCAATAGCAGCGATGACGATGGCGCAGGCGTTACTGCGAACCCGGTACGGCGTCACCGTGTTGGGTATCGAGCGGCAGCAACAAGGGCGCACAATGATTATGCCCGCAAGAACTCACACAGAGTTAAAGGTGGCTGATATTATTCTTGTGGTAGATACGGCCGGAGAGTTGAATCGGATGCTGCAGATCGAGAGGCTTGAAGATCTCAATATCGAAAATGAGTATGGTAGATTTGCAGCGCAAGAGCTGGGAATGGCAGAAGTGCTGTTAACCCCTCGATCGACGCTTATCGGTCGAACATTAAGCAAAATCCGGTTTCGCGAGCGATATGGATTGACGGTTTTAGGAATTCTTCGTAACGGCAAACCACTAAAAGGAAATTTAGTTCAAACCAAGCTATTATTCGGCGACTCCGTATTGGTTGGGGGAGCATGGGGGAAGATTGCGCTGTTGCAGGATGAACATGAGAATTTTTTGGTGTTAAACCTCCCGCGTGAAATGGATGAAATTGCCCCGAACCGCGACAAGGCGCCCTGGGCTTTGGCGATCATAGGGGGGATGCTGGTGCTCATGACGTTTAAGCTGGTGCCGAGTGTTGCTGCCGTGTTATTGGCAGCCCTATTGATGGTATTGGCAAGTTGCGTCAGTATGAAGAATGCTTATGCTTCGATAAATTGGGAGAGTTTGGTGTTGATTGCCGGCATGCTGCCGATGGCGACGGCACTTGAAAAGACGGGCGGCGTTCAGCTCATCGTGAACGGACTCGTTGGGAGCCTTGGCGAATTGGGGCCGATTGCGCTCATGGCCGGCTTATTTTTACTGACATCGATATTCAGTCAGTTTATCTCAAACACGGCTACAACCGTTCTGGTCGCCCCCATTGCCACAATCGCAGCCGCAAATATGGACATTTCACCCTATCCCTTACTGATGACCGTGGCCATAGCAGCCTCGACGGCCTTTTCAACACCGGTGGCTTCCCCTGTGAATACGCTTGTTTTAGGACCGGGTGGCTACAAATTTAATGATTTCGTAAAACTCGGCATTCCCTTGCAGCTGCTTGTCATGGTCTTGACCCTGTTGGCTGTTCCGATGCTTTTTCCGCTTAAATAATTTATTCTTGTCAACTTGCTACCATGAAAGGACAACAGTATGGCACCATCTGATGAAATACTATCGCGTCAGCACGTTCTGGTCGAAGACGACCGCACCGGCACCAGCCATGAGACCTTGCGCCGTGCGGTGCTCGACAACTTATTTTATATTCAGGGAAAGTTTCCTGAGATCGCCACCCCCAATGACTATTACATGGCCCTGGCCTACACCGTGCGGGATCGACTGTTGCACCGCTGGGTCAAAACGGTCGAAACCTGGCTGCATAAAGACGTCAAAATTGTCTGTTATTTATCAGCGGAATTTCTCATGGGTCCTCATCTGGGCAATAATTTGATCAATCTCGGGATTGAAGAACCGGTGCGCCAGGCGGTGGAAGCTGCCGGTCAGAATTTGGACGAATTGCTCAAACAGGAGGAGGAGCCCGGGTTGGGCAACGGCGGTCTGGGCCGTCTGGCGGCTTGCTACCTGGATTCCCTGGCGACCCTCGAGGTGCCGGCCATCGGCTTCGGCCTGCGTTACGAGCACGGCATCTTTCACCAGGCTATCCGGGATGGCTGGCAAGTGGAGATGACGGATAACTGGCTGCATCTGGGCAATCCCTGGGAAATTCCCCGGCCGGAAATTCACTTCGAAGTCAAATTAGGCGGTCATACGGAGCGGAACCGGGATGCCGACGGGAAAGAGCGGGTTCGCTGGTTGCCGGACCGGGTGGTTAAGGGAACCCCTTTCGATACGCCCATTTCCGGCTATCGTGTCAATACCTGCAACACACTGCGCCTGTGGAAGGCCGAAGCTGCAGAATCATTCGATTTTCAGGCCTTCAATACCGGCGATTACTACGGTGCGGTCGATGAAAAGGTGGCCTCTGAAAACCTGACCAAGGTCCTCTATCCCAACGACGAACCGATCGCCGGCAAACAACTGCGCTTGGAGCAGCAATATTTCATGGTTTCCTGCTCGCTGCAAAACATCATCAACATGCACCGGCAGGCCGGTGGTCGACTGGAAGACTTACACGAGCTATGGGCCGTTCAACTCAACGACACGCATCCGGCCGTCTCTGTGGCCGAACTGATGCGGCTGCTGGTGGATGAACAACAGATAGAATGGGACCAGGCCTGGCATATCACCGTTGAAACCTGTGGGTATACCAATCATACCCTGCTGCCGGAAGCCTTAGAAAAATGGCCGCTGCCATTGTTTGCCCGGGTGCTGCCTCGTCATCTGGAAATTATCTACGAGATCAACCGGCGCTTTTTGGACAGCGTTGAGCTGCGCTTCCCCGGCGACAACGACCGGCTGGCCCGCATGTCTCTAATCGACGAAAACGGGGCCAAAAGTGTGCGCATGGCAAATCTGGCCTGCGTTGGCAGCCATGCCATCAACGGAGTGGCGGCGCTGCACACTGAGCTGGTCAAGAAGGATGTGCTGCGTGATTTCTATGAGATGATGCCGGAGAAGTTCAGCAACAAAACCAACGGGGTAACCCCACGCCGATTCGTGGCACTTAGCAATCCGGGGCTCAGCCGCCTGATCACCCGTCACATCGGCGATGGCTGGATAAAAAACTTGGATGAGCTGCGTGGCTTGGAAGCGTTTGCCGAGCAGCAGGATTTTCAAAGTGAATGGCAACGAATCAAACGTGAAAATAAACTCCGGCTGGCCGAGCTCGTCAAGGAACGCACCGGAGTAGAGACGAATCCGGATTCTGTCTACGACATTCTGGTCAAGCGTATTCACGAGTACAAGCGCCAGCATCTTAGCGTACTGCACATTATCACCCTCTATAACCGAATCAAAGAAAACCCGGAGGCCGATGTGACGCCGCGCGCGTTTATCTTTGGCGGCAAGGCGGCACCCGGCTACCACCTGGCCAAGCTGATTATTAAATTAATCAATGGCGTGGCCGAAGCGGTCAACACCGATACTGATGTTGGGGAGCGGTTGAAGGTGGCGTTTTTACCGGACTTTGATCTTAAAAGCGGTCAGCTGATTTATCCGGCGGCGGATTTGTCGGAGCAGATTTCCATGGCCGGTAAAGAGGCTTCCGGAACCGGTAACATGAAATTTGCCATGAATGGTGCCTTAACCATCGGTACGCTGGATGGTGCCAATATTGAAATCCGCGAAGAGGTTGGGGCTGACAACTTCTTCCTATTCGGCCTGACGGTGGAGCAGGTCAAGGAGCGCAAGGCTCGCGGCTACAACCCCAGAGAATATTACGATTCGGACAAGACGTTGCGCCAGGCGATTGATCAGATTCGCTCCGGGGTTTTTTCCCGTGGTGACACCCAACTTTTCCGGCCCCTGGTGGAAGCCTTGCTGCAGTGGGATGAATACCTGGTACTGGCGGACTATCGCTCATATATTGAATGTCAGGATCAAGCCGGCCAACTTTACCGGGATCAAAACCAGTGGACCCGGGCGGCAATCCTCAATGTGGCACGCATGGGTAAATTTTCATCCGACCGCTCCATCCGGGAATACTGTGAAGACATCTGGCAAGCCCGACCGGTGCCGATTGAACTGGCGCCGCTTGAAATCTTAGGATCGAAAAAAAACGCCCAGTAAGAAAAAAGAAGGATCTACACAATACACTGTGTAGTGCTTTTTTCGTTGGAAAAACGTATTTGAGCCAGCGTTTATGAATGGAGCCTTTAAATCTTGTTTGACAATCATGTCAATAATAGGTTAGACAGAGAAAAACTAACATCCATAGATCGGTAAATAAATCGACAACATAACTCTGAGCCGTCCAGGTGAGTTATGCCAAGATGTTTTAGCAAAATTTCAATGCATCGCCTCTGGAGGTCTTCATACCTCACGGAGGCTTTTGTATTTATGGCTTTTATTTATTTAAATTCGCCTGTTTACGCTACGGATCTGCCGAAAGACCCAATATTTTAAGAAAGGAGGCAAAATACAAAATTTAACGCAAGAGTAACGCTGTTAAGTAACCACCGGAATCATCTAAAATATGGGAGGTGATATTATGAAAAGACTCTGTATTTTCCTCGCTTGTGCGTTTTTTTTAACCGTGGCAGTAAATGCTGCCGAATCTAAAACTGAAATTACCTACTGGACCCATGAAGATCCAAATCGAACCGAGATTGAAAACAGATACATCCAGGAGTTCGAAAAAGCCAATCCGGAGGTTACCGTTAAACGCGTAACGAGTCCCTCGAAGAAAATGGCAGAACGCGTACTGACTGCTTTTGCGGCCAATCAAGGTCCGGATATGTTCAATCTGCAGATTGAAGACGAGTATGCCTACATCGTAAATGGCCGCCTTGCTCCCATCGACTACAAGGCTGCTGGTTATCCCAGTGTTAAGGGTATTTATGATGCATATCTTCCCAAAGTGCTGGATCCGGTTACCTATGAGGGCAAGCTATACGGGCTGCCCATGGAACTGACAAACTGGTGTCTGTACATTAATGAAAGAGTCTTTAAAGATGCCGGGCTTAATCCGGATAAGGATTATCCCAAGACATGGGAGGAAATGGTTGCGGTATCCGAAAAAATCGCTATTCGCGAGGGAGAAATCATCAAGCGCAGGGGATTTGACTTCAGGTATCCGTATTATCTGGTTTCCATGATTCCGATGGTCGAGCAGTTCGGCGGCAAGCTCATCAGTGATGATGGCAAAACAGCGATCATCAACGACAAGGCCTGGATCCAATTTCTTGAATTCATGCAGGCCTGGGGCCCCAATGGCAAGAACCTCGGCTCCCCAACCTACACAAATGCCAGAAAGCTCTTCAACAAGGACAACAATGACATGGGCATGTGTCTTTCCGGTCTCTACCAGGCGGGAAGAATTAGAAAAGACAATCCTGAATTCTATAACAGCGGAGAATGGCGGGTGGTTCCATTTCCAAAATTTGCAAATGCTGTCAAGGATGCAGCCAGTGCCTATTACGGACACTATTTCGTGGTTAATGCCCAGAAACCCAAGAAGAACCAGGAGATGACCTGGAAGTTAATCGGATATTTGCTCGGCCACTCCGAAGAGTATCTTTCAAAAGTCGGCCTCATACAGCCCACTGTCAAGCTCATGGGATCGCAAACATTCAAGGACATGCCTTACTCCAGTGTGTTCAAAGGTGATATGGAAAGAGGCAAGATCGTGTATTATGCAGGCAACAGTGCCAAAATTCAACAACACGTCAGAGAGGCAGTGGAATCCGTGATGCTGGCGGGATCCTCACCGGAAAAAGCATTGAAAAACCTAAAAAGAAAAGCGCAAGAAACGCTTGATGAAGAATAATGATGATTCCTTAAGGAAACAGGTATGGGTCGGCGACCCACCCCTGTTTCCTTTTAGGGGGAATGTTATAAATGACTGGACGTATCTTAAGCCCCGGCATCGAACATAAAAAGGCACGCTGGGGATGGGTATTTATTCTTCCATCGCTTGTATTTTTTGCATTATTTAACTTCTATCCGATTTTTAATGCCCTATATACGAGCCTGTTCAAGAAAAAACTGCTGTCTTTGAAACCCCCCAAATTCATTGGATTCGACAACTATATTTATCTGTTCAACTCCCCTGATTTCTGGAACTCGATTAGAGCCACAGTGGTGTTTACCATAGGAACATTCATCCCCATGGTTATATTCAGTCTCATACTGGCCAATTTTATTATTTCCAGAAATAGGTTCCAGAAGTTCTTCCAGATGGCCTATTATTCTCCTGCTGTTTTGTCATCGGTTGTGGTGGCGGCCATTTGGCTTTTGATTTTTGATCCCCGGGGATTGAGCAATCAATTGATAAACTTTATTTTGAACACGCCGGGTATCGACCACAAGTGGCTGGCAAATTCTGCAATGGTGCAAATTTCAACCATGCTGGTTTACTTCTGGAAATATGTGGGCTATTTCACCATCATATTTCTGGTCGGATTGGCATCCATTCCTAAAAGTATTCATGAGGCCGCAAAAATAGACGGAGTCAACGCCTGGACTGGCTTCTGGTATGTAACATTTCCCCTTTTGAAACCCACAACCATTCTGGTTTCCATAATGTCAATGCTCCAGTGTCTGAAAACCTTCAGCACCCAGTATCTCTTCACCCAGGGAGGGGCTCCCACGGAACCTATCAACGTCATCACCCTGAATTTATATCACACGGCGATTAGAGATCACAGAATCGGTCTGGCCAGCGCCATGAGTATCATTCTGTTTTGCATCATGTTATTTTTTACCTGGTTGCAATTCAAAGGGTCACGTTCCGACGAGGTCAGTTATTGAAAAAGGCTATGGTTATGGCGCAACACCTCAAAGGAAAAAAGAAAAAGACTTCGGCCCAGTCCTTTATTACAGATTTATTCATCTGGGTATTTTTGATTATCGCGGCCGTATTTATTCTTGGGCCCTTTGTATTTATGTTCACGGCTTCATCAATGCCTGCAAACGACATCATGAAAATGCCATACCAATGGATACCAAAAGGTTTCTACTGGCAAAACTACTGGCAGGGTATCAGGGGAAATGACGGAAGTTTCATATATCTTAGAAATATTCTAAATTCGCTCATCGTGGCCTCTGCCGTAACCATGACAACCGTGATCCTTTCGGCGCTTACCGGCTTTGGTCTGGCCAAATATCATTTTAAAGGCAGATACTTCGTCTTTATGATGATTTTGGCCACAATGATGATCCCTTTTGAAGTCATCATGATTCCCCTTTATCTCATTATTACCAAATTAGGATTTCAAAATTCATACCAGGGATTGATAACACCTTTTCTGGTGAACGCTTTCGGTATTTTTCTCATGCGACAGTATTATATCACCTTCCCTGATGAAATTTTGGATGCTGCACGGATCGATGGTGCCAGCGAACCGATGGTTTTCACAAAGATCATTCTTCCAAACAGTGTGCCGGCCATAGCCACCCTTGCGGTTCTTACATTTAAAAGTCAGTGGGATAATTTGCTCTGGCCTCTGCTGGTGGCCCAGAGTGAAGAAATGAAAACCATACCCCTTTACATTGTCAGGTTCACCGCCGAAAAACATACAGACGAAGGTGCCATGATGGCGGTTGCTGCCATCGCCAGTATTCCAATATTGATCCTGTTTCTAAAACTATCCAAATACTTCATCGGGGGTGCAGCCATATTTTCAGTCAGAAAGGGATAATAGGTTTGACAGTCTATATTATTGATATGGGAGGTGTTGTCGCCTACAATACGGATGTTTTCCCAGATGTATTTGCTTACCTCGACATCACTGGCGAACAATTCTCAACTTTTTCCGATCAAGACCTGCAAAAGCTGTTTACTGGCAAAGTGACCCCTGATGAATTTTGGCGCAGTTTCTCCGCCAGATACGGCCATAAAGTGGAAGAAGAATTATTCAGTAAATTCTTCAACCCTACTATGGATCAAGGGGTGACTAAAATAATAATTCAGCTCAAAATCTATTCGAGAGTTGTCTGTGGTACAAATGCGTTTGAACCGCATTATGACTATCTCATGAGCCGCGGTTGTTACGATATTTTCGACGCCGTTTTCGCTTCTAACAAGATCGGTCTGTCAAAACCCCATCCGGACTTTTACAGATACATTCTAAAAAAGGAGGGAATCACGCCCGAAGATGCGATTTTTGTGGATGATATGGCGGAAAACGTTTCCGCGGCCAGGAAACTGGGCTTAACGTCAATTCTGTATACAGATTCACAGTCTCTGGCACAGCAATTAAAAGCCTGCAAAATTCTAGTAAAGCGGACAGCACAACCATCAGGTGATAGATAAGACTAAAGATCAGTATTTAGAAGAGGTCATCCAAAATCCTGAGTTCCAAGAATTGATTGATGAACCACCTCTTCAAAGGGGTTTTCAATTTCACCTTCAATTGCATGATACACATATTCCCGGCATTGGCGCCGGCCTTTTGCCGTGTCAGTTCCGAAATAGGTGCTCAACAGCCAGCCATAGTCGATATTCTTGTTTCTTTTTCTAAGATAGCAATATCCCGCAAAAGTGCTCCAGGGATACTTTTTAAGATACTCTGTTTTGGTCGAGAAATCAGCATCTTTGAACTGACTTGCCCGGATTGGATTTAAATGATAGGACATCAACACATAAGTGATGAGTTTAATGTTGTAAGTTTCACAGCTATCCGCCAAGCCATCCAGAAAAACCATACGGTCTTTGTCTGTTAGAAATATATCCTCTCCACGGTTGCCCCGGTTCATCACGTGATAATATGCACCAGGATATTCTATTCTCAGTGGCCTCGCCATGGGGCTTTATAAGCATATTACATTCAACTTGTCAATTTCAACGTCGCGGTAGGAATGCCGGTTACCCGGCACCCCCCGCACAGATCCCAAGCATGCGGAACTACCGCACTGGGCTCCTGCCTCAGGTCAGACGCGCAGGCGCTTGGAAGGATAAGGTTAATGCTACGTGGATCATTGTGCTCCCGATCCAGCCTTGCCACCTGCCGTACCCGGTTAGGCGCATTTTAC
>CALZJV010000202.1 GCA_945787595.1 uncultured Desulfobacterales bacterium
TTCAGTGCAAGGATGGATGAAAAGAAAGCCATGGCTATGGGCATCCGGGCCTTTATCTCCAAGCCGATCTTAAAACGGGAAATTGCAGAGGCAATTCGAGCGGTGCTTGACGGTAAATGATGCTGTTGAACAGGAAAGCATACAAATTCATCAGTTCAGTCTTCGGTATAGATATCTGCCCCGAATGTCGACAAGAGCACTACCCCCAAACCTAAATTGACGATGGAATTTTGGCCATTGAATGTATTCTGTCCATGATAAGATCAGATAGAAGTCCATAAATGTTCAATAGTCAATCGGCAATAGCCAATTCGCAAAGATCGTCAATTCAGACCGAAATCCCCGATCCCAAATACTAAACGCCGAAATCCAACACCGGCCTTTCTATCAAAATTATTGCCCCTCGGAATTCTCTATCAATTTGATCGAATCCCTCGGCACTGTCAAAATGAATAATCTTTATAATATCAATAAGATACCGAAATTATCCTTTTGGTACGCTAATTGCTAAAAATCTACCTGCATATTTTTGCAATTCAACTGATCATGCACGATATCGAGATTAAACAAAAAGATAAAAAAAGGGAATGATTCATGGGGGAATTTAAAGGTAGAAGTGCCCTGGTGGTGGGAAAAAGAAACGCTGAGGTAAACAATATTGTCCATATTCTTTCCAAGCATTTCAATGAGGTCAACCGAATCCGGGAATTGCGACCGGGGGATGCAGCCTACCCGGGCGACCCTATCGATTTGATTGTGCTTACGGGTTTGCTGGATGACCGACTCGACCGGGAGTTGGTCGTTAATTTACGTAAAAATTTCCCTAAAGCCAAGGTTATGGGCCTTTTAGAAAAGATCAACCAGGAGACTGAGATCAACTTGCGCAGTGTGGGCTTGGTATTTCTGGGCTCCTACGATTACTTCAACCAGTACAGCTCAAATATACTGCAATCAGCGCTTGCGACAAGCAGTGCTCTTCAACAGAAAAAAGATGAGGAGCACAGCTATGGTCCATAAAAAAATCTTTTCTTTGCCCATCGGACTGATCAGCACTTTATGTCTGGTTGCCTGTGTTGAAGACGTCCCCGAAGACATCCGGGAGCATTCTCCTGAAAAAGTAAAGATCGGCGTGGTCTTTCCGTTCACCGGATCCCACTCGGAGACCGGCCGGGATTTGAAATCTGAAATGAAAGCGTACAATGAAAAATCAACAATTGCCATACACATCAAAAAATAAACAAAAAAGGAGAATCCGGTGAGCATAATGAAAAAATTACTAATCCTACCCCTTATTATCATTGGTCTTTGTTCAGCCTGGACGACAAGTCACTCAGCAACCGAAAATGTAAAGAAAAAAATTCTATATATAGATTCATACCACGAGGGATATCCATGGAGCGCGGGTATACAAGAGGGTGTGGTAAAAATCCTGACAACCAGAAACGTAAACAACCAGGTCGAGCTGAACATCATCAGAATGGATACAAAACGCAATACATCAGAAAAATTTAAAAAGGCTGCGGCATTAGAGGCCGCGGAGATAATTCGATCGTGGCAGCCTGATGTCGTTATCGCCTCTGATGACAACGCCTCAAAATTTGTAATCCTTCCTTATTTCAAGAATAAGCCCCTGCCATTTGTTTTTTGCGGCGTTAACTGGGATGCTTCGGCTTATGGATTCCCCTTCCGCAACGTTACAGGCATGGTTGAAGTATCTTTGGTCTCGCAACTGATAGAAACAATGCAGTCTTACGCCGGCGGAAAGCGCCTGGGCCTTCTGGGTGCCGACAACCTCTCGAACCGCAAAGAAGCCCTGAACTATAAAAAGATATTAAACATAGATCTTAGACGAGAGGTATTTGTCAGCAATTTTGAGGAATTGAAAACAGCATTCAAGGAAATTCAAAAGGAAGTTGACATGTTGATACTGGCGCCTCCGTCTTTTATCAAAACAGAAAAGGAAAAAAAAGAAGCCCGAGCATTTTTTGAGCGGCACACCACCATTCCAACCGGCAGTGTTGAGGATTGGATTACCCCCTATACGCTTGTCGGCTATACAAAAATAGCCAGCGAACAGGGTGAATGGGCTGCACAGACGGCACTTAAGATCCTTGGCGGAGAATCTCCGGCGGACATTCCTATTGTCAAAAATAAAGCAGCCCAGATCTTCTTGAATATGCGGATAGCAAAGAGGATGAACATCAGATTTCCGATGGACATGATTAACCAAGCGAATTTTGTCGAGTAAAATTAATGAAAAAAGTAAGCATCAATACGAAATTGTTGGGTCTGATAATATTGGCCTTCTTTGTGACTGCCTTCAGCGTAACGATACTGACAAGTCATCAGCAGGAAAAAATACTGGATGCCAATCAATCCCTTTTGTACTCTGAAAAACTAACCGACATCCACGCATATTTCGCCAGAGTCCGTCAAAGACTGCAGGCGACACAGATGGTCGAAGCGTATGAAGATGACTTCAAGAAACACGCGCTGGCTGAATTCCGCAAAGCCCATTATGATCAAGCGGATCAGGAAGTGTATCCGTTTATCATTGATAACAAAGGGAGTATCGTTGCTCATCCTGAGCTCGATCAGGGTGACGAAACGCTATTGAAAGGTGAGTTTATTCAGAAGGCTATTCGTCTTAAAACAGGTGAGTTCTATTCAAATTTTGGCGGCAAAAATAACTGGTATATCATCAGGAATTGTGAAGACTGGGGTTGGGTACTTCTATATACAGTCCCCACAACGGTCAAATATGCCAGTAGTATAAAACTTCGATATACGCTTATCATCTTTATGTCCGTCATTACGGTTGCGGCTGTGGCTCTGGTTTCGATATTTATCACAAGGTTTACCAGGCCGATTTCCAAATTAACCGCCGTAGCCCGTGAGATACAGGGCGGTGCCTTCGACAAACAAGCAGAAGTAATGAGCAATGATGAGGTCGGTGATCTGTCAATCGCCTTCAATGATATGACCGATCAGTTAAGAAAGACATTAAAAGGGCTCGAAACGGAAGTAGCTGTTCGCAAAAAAGCAGAAGAGGACTTAAACCAACACCGCAACAACCTGGAAGAAATGGTTTCTCAAAGAACCTTAGAAATAGAGGCCGTCAACGAGGAGCTTCTTAAAAGTGAGGTAAAGTTCCGCGAGCTATTTAACCGGATGAAAAGCGGGGTTGCCATTTTCGATGTCAGCGGCAATGGAGAGGACTTTATTTTTCAGGATTTTAACCCCGCCGGAGAACGGATTGAAGCTATTAAAAAAGAAACACTGATTGGTAAAAGCGTTTGCGAAGTATTTCCGGGAGTCAAGTCGATGGCGCTTTTCGAAGTGTTCCAGCGGGTTTGGCATACCGGCAAACCGGAACATCATCCCGCTAGTTTTTACAAGGACGACAGAATCCAGGGCTGGCGTGAGAACTATGTCTTTAAACTGCCATCAAGTGAAGTCGTTTCGGTATATGATGATGTTACCCTACAAAAGCGAGCCGAAGAGACCTTGAAAAATGCTAAAGAAGCGGCCGAAGATGCCAGTCGCGCTAAAAGTGACTTCCTGGCCAACATGAGCCATGAGATTCGCACTCCGATGAATGGGGTTTTGGGTATGACCAGTCTGCTGCTGGAAACCGAGATGAACAAAGAGCAGCAGGATTTTGCTTCAACCATCCACAGCAGCGCCAACTCTCTGATGAACATCATCAATGATATTTTGGATTATTCCAAGATCGAAGCCGGTAAAATGGATCTTGAAATCATTGACTTCGATCTGAGAACGACCATGGAAGAGGTGGGCGATCTCTTAGCCTTTAAAGCCCATGAGAAAGCCCTTGAGTTTGTCTGCTTGGTCGATCCGGAGGTTTCTTCGCTATTATGCGGCGATCCTGGGCGGTTGCGCCAGGTTCTCATTAATTTGGCGAATAATGCGATCAAATTTACAGAAGCGGGTGAAGTCGTTATCCGGGTAAATCTTGAGAAGGAAGAAAACTCCCGGGTCTATCTGCGTTTTGCGATAACCGATACCGGTATCGGTATTCCAGCCGATCGCCGAGATCGCCTGTTTCAATCCTTTTCCCAGTTAGATGCATCCACCACCCGCAAATATGGCGGAACCGGACTGGGACTGGCCATATCCAAGCAGTTAGCTCAACTGATGGGAGGAGAAATAGGCGTCGTAAGTCCGGCCGAATGGGTTAATTATGAAGACGGAAATCCGAAGTCCAATATCAGTAAGCAATCAAACACCGGTCCCGGCTCCACCTTCTGGTTCACCTCCGTTTTCAAAAAGCAGCTCGAAGAGCCAATCGGAAAGGCCATTGTTCCGCAGGATATCAAGGGCAAGCGCATTTTGATCGTGGATGACAATGCCACGAATCGTTATGTACTTAGAGAAAATTTAAAATCCTGGGGATGTCATTTTGATGAGGCAACCGACGGTGCCGAAGCGTTGGAGAAATTGCACGCGGCGTCGGCGGACGACCCCTTTGAGATTGCGGTGCTCGATATGTTAATGCCGGAGATGGATGGTGAAACCCTGGGCCGGCAAATCAAAAATGACCCCCGCCTGAAGAGCACCAAGCTGGTTATGTTGACCTCCACCTGTCAGCGCGGTGATGCTGCGCGATTCAAAAAAAGCGGTTTTGAGGCCTATCTTACGAAGCCGGTCAAGAGTTCCCATCTGTATGACTGCCTGGCCGCCGTTGCCGGCCAAAAACATGATGCCGAAGCAGCTGCGAAAAAACGCCTGATTACCCGTCATTCGCTGGTAGAGAATCGCAAACACAGAACACGCATCCTGCTAGCGGAAGACAACGTCACCAATCAGAAGGTGGCGCTGCACATGCTGAAAAAATTCGGCTACCGGGCCGATGCGGTTGCAAACGGCAGGGAAGCCGTAAAAGCCTTAGAGAGGATCCCATACGATCTGGTACTGATGGATGTACAGATGCCTGAAATGGATGGGTTAGAAGCTACTCGTCGCATTCGCGAACGAGAAGCCTCTGATTGCGGAATGCAGAATGCGGCCTGCGACGAGCTCAGCCGAGTCGAAGGCGGAATGATAAAAAAAAGAACTACGCAAAATGCGATCCGAAATCCCTGGCCCAGACCTGGCTTGCCAGGATTCGGTGGTAAAAGGCAGGACATGAAGGGTCAAGAGAGGCAAGAGGATGCTCAAAGTATGTCGCGCCAGGGCAGGCCGAAATCCGAAATCGCCATTCCAATTGTTGCCATGACGGCCAATGCCATGAAGGGCGATCGCGAGCGATGTCTCGCAGCCGGCATGGATGACTATATATCCAAACCAGTGGACCCCCAGGAGCTGTTGCACAAGGTGGAGTTTTGGATCCAAAATGGCAAAAAAAAAGACTCAAAAGGAGCAGAGACAATGAAAGAGTTAGAAGTGTATACCCTTGGATATCGAAAAGGCTTTAGAACGCTCGATGGGTGACAAAGAATTTTTAGAAGAGATTCTTCAGGAGTTTGTTAGCAGTATGCCACAGCAACTTGAAGCCCTTGAAACAGCCGTAACCGGCGGAGATGGCGAATCCATAGCACACCAAGCCCATACAATGAAAGGCGCCTCGGCGAATTTGGGAGCCGATGATATGGCGGCGATTGCGCTGAAGCTGGAGCAGATGGGAAAAGAAAGCGACCTTAGCGGTGCCCGCCAGGCAATTGATGAGCTTGGTAAAGAGTTGCAACGACTTAAAGATTTTTCAGCCGGCGGAATTTATACCTGACCATTGACCCTTAATATTGGATAGACTCCATCAACAATCATTACCAAATTTTAAGAGAGCAAACCATGAAAATACTTACTGCAGAAGATGACTTTACTTCCCGTATGTTTTTGAAAAAAATGCTTACCGAAATGGGTCATGAGATCGTTCTTGCTGAGGACGGCCAGGAAGCGTGGGAATTTTTCAACGAACAAAAGTTCAAAATGGTTATCACCGATTGGATGATGCCCCGGATGGACGGTCTGTCATTGTGCCAGCAAATTCGCCAGAATAATTCGGCCGACTATGTCTATATCATCATCTTAACGGCTAAAGACCAAAAATCAGATGCCATTAAAGGGCTTGATGCCGGAGCCGATGATTATATCGCCAAACCTCTCGATCCCGGGGAATTAAGTGCACGGATCCAGGTGGGCCAACGTATTTTTCAACTTGAGGATGCACAGAAGAATGCCAATCTGCAATTGCTTCAATCTGAGAAAATGGCATCTGTGGGCCAGCTAGCCGCCGGTGTTGCCCATGAAATCAATAACCCCACCGGCTTTGTCAGCAGTAATTTGAAAACGCTGTTGAATTACATAGGAGACATCAACAAGCTTTACGAACAATACAGAAATTTAATTCTCGATATTGAGGAAAACGAGCAAATAGTCCCTTCCATCTCGGACAAGATAAAAGCAATTGCAGAGCTTGAAGCCGGGATCGATATTGATTTTATCCTTGATGATATAAAGGATTTAATTGAAGAATCCCGGGAGGGAACCGAGCGCATCAAAAAGATTGTCCAGGATCTGAAAGACTTTGCCCATCCCGGCGATGACAAGTTGAAGGTGGTCGATATTAACAAGGGCATTAAATCCACTTTGAATGTGGTTTGGAGTGAAATCAAGTATAAGGCCGTTGTAGAAGAGGAATTTGGTAATCTTCCGCCGGTAGAGGGTTACCCCCAGCAATTGAACCAGGTCTTTATGAATCTGCTGGTAAACGCCGCCCAGGCAATTGAAGAAAAGGGGGTAATCAGGATTGCAACCAGAACCGTGGACGACCAGGCCGAAATTGTCATCAGCGACACGGGCAAGGGTATTGACCCGGATCATCTACCGAAACTGTTTGATCCTTTTTTTACCACCAAAGAAATCGGCAAGGGCACAGGATTGGGCCTTCATGTCGTCTATAATATTATTCAAAAGCACAACGGGACCATTGATGTAGAAAGTAAAGTGAACAAAGGTACGACGTTTAGAATTCGGATCCCCTCCGAGCTATGATTGAACTGCCGGCCGTTCGGTCGATTAAGCGCTCAATGTCAAGCTTGGATTTTATTTTTTCAGAATCATGTTCAAATGACTAATATTTTGAACTTATTAGAAATTTTTTGATCCAAAAAAAGATGGATTTCATAAGACCGATTTGAGACAAAACTGGCTGTACAGATGGATAAACGAAATTTACTTATCGTGGATGATGAACCCAATATACTTAAAAGTTTGGAAAGAGAACTCATACCGGAAGGTTACACTATCTATACGGCCAATTCCGGTAAAGAAGGTCTTGGTCTTGTAAAAGCCCACAACATTGGTGCTATCCTTTCGGACTTCATGATGCCTGAAATGGATGGCGTCACTTTTCTGGAGTCAGTCAAACAGTATAATCCTGATGCCGCTCGAATTCTGCTGACAGGTTTTGGCAGTTTAAATAATGCCATGGATGCAGTCAATCGTTCCCATATCTTCGGTTATTTGACAAAACCATGGTCTTCAGTGATTTTAAAAGAAACCATTGCCAGTGCATTTGAATACTATCATTTGGTCAACGAAAACAAACAGTTGCATAAATTAACCGAAGAGCAGAACGGTCTGTTGAAATGCATGAATGAAGATCTTGAAGGCCTGGTCGACAAACGGACCCGGCAGCTTGAAGAGGCTGTACGAGAAGGGGTAAAAATGCTGGCCATGGCGGCGGAGGCCAATGATGACAACACCGGAGATCACATCAGTCGGATCCAAACAATAACCAAAGAAATCTGCCCGGGGCTGGGTTTGTCGCAGGAGGAGTCCGAGCTGATAAGTTTTTTCAGTATCATGCACGATGTGGGTAAAATCCACATCCCGGATAATATCTTAAAAAAACCTGGTCCGCTTTCCGATCAGGAATGGAAAATTATGCAAACACATACCACCGCCGGTGAAAAAATTCTAGGGAGCAAACCATTTTACAAGACCGCGCGCCAAATCGCACGCAGCCATCACGAGCGCTGGGATGGGACCGGGTACCCGGATGGTTTAAAAGGAGACTCGATTCCACTGCCGGCCAGAATCGTGACCGTGGCGGATGTTTACGATGCCCTCACCCACGAGCGTCCTTATAGGGCGGCCTGGTCGGAGGAAGAGGCGATGGCCGAAATGAAAGCGCTTTCCGGTAGATTATTTGATCCTGAGATTTTAGAGATATTCATTCGCAAATTTTCAAAGGAGAATGTTGATGGATAAACAATATGAGCACGTAATTATGCTCGTTGACGACGAACAGTCTATCTTAAAGGCTCTAAATCGACTTTTCAGAAGTAAGGGATATCGCATCTTGTCGGCGGGCAGCGGCCGTCAGGGTCTTGAAAAGCTGAAAGAGACAGAAAAGGAGGTCTCTTTAATTATTTCCGACCAGCGGATGCCGGAGATGACGGGAGCTCAGTTCCTGGAGCAGGCAAAAAATATTTTTCCGAACGCCATCCGTTTCCTGCTGACCGGCTATTCCGACATGGATGCCGTTGTCGATGCGGTGAACAAAGGAGAAATTCATCGCTATCTGAACAAGCCCTGGAACGATGATGATTTGCTGCTGCTGGTCCAACAGGCGCTGCAGCAATATGAATTGGTATATGAAAACCGGCGCTTGACGGAATTGACCCAAAAGCAAAATAAAGAACTGAATGCACTAAATCAGGGTCTGGAGAAAAAAGTTGAGGAAAGAACCAATGAAATAACTCAAAAGAATATGGAGCTGAACGAAATTAACGTAAAACTCGAGAAAAGCTTTATGGATGCCGTCCGGCTGCTGTCGTCATTCATTCAAAACTCTAATCAATGGCTTGGGAAATACACGAAAAATGTTGCCCAACTTTCCAGGCAGATTGCCGAAGATTTCGGTGTAGAAAATAAAGAAATAGAAACAATTGAAACTGCCGCGATGATCCATGACATCGGGCTGATTGGTCTGCCGGAGAGAGTCTGGCAAAAAGATGAAAAAGAAATGACTGAAGAAGAGTTTAGCGCTTACAGCCATCATCCGGTTATTGCTTCAGTCTGCCTGGAAACGGTAGAGCGTTTGAACGAGATCGGAACAATTATTTTTCATCATCATGAGCACTTCGACGGCGGGGGGTTTCCGGCCGGCCTTCAGGGGGGCGACATTCCGCTGGGGGCACGTATTATCGGCCCGATTGGGGATTATTTCAGGAGCATGGGTTCCTGGCCGAACAGCATTGCAAAAATCAATGTAAAAGCCCAAAAATTGATCGGACCAAATGCTAAAAATTTGGCCGTGACGGAAGGCCGTGAATCTTTGATTCGTGAAATCAAAAAGGAAGTTCTAAAGATCCGTACTGCCACGATGTATGATCCTGAGGTCATCGAGAAGTTAGTTAAGCGACTGGCCCTCTCTGGGAAAGACGGCAATAGACGTCCATTGATTTCCGTCCACTATGATGAGCTTAAGGTTGGGATGACATTGGCCGGGGAACTTCGAACCAAAGACGGCCGATTTGTTCTGGCCGGTGATACCGTACTGAACAAGAACTTGGTCGATGGTATTTTACGGCTTGCTGCCGGAAAAGCGATCGAAGAGGAAATTCAAATATTTGAGTCAGCCTAAGGATCTGCGCATCTTCCATGACCAATCTCGTAAGAAGTGGCCCTTACAGGGCATTCATTTTATAAGATGGTGCGTGAAGAATGAAACGTGAAAAATTTCGGATTCTTCACGCATCACGTTTCACGTAAAAATAGCGGAAGGAAGCGGTTTGCATAAATCAACAATCCAATTCTAGGATGAAACCAATGGATTCAAAAACAATTCTTAGTAAAATCGACCGTATCCGAGATCTTCCGACGCTGCCCTTTATTGCCCTTGAGGTAAACAAGCTGTTGGAAGATCCGGATGTATCCCTTTCGATGGTCAGCCAGGTCATCGAAAAAGATCCCTCAATCGCCATGAAAATTTTGAAACTAGTCAACTCTGCATTTTATGGCTGTCGATCCAGTGTTAACACCCTGTCCAAGGCAATTATGCTGCTAGGGTTTAATACCGTTCGCAATGCCATTCTCTCAGTATCTGTGATCGAAGCGTTCTCAGGAGCGGACGACCTGGAGGGTTTCAAACAGAATGACTTTTGGAGGCATTCAGTGGGCGTGGCTGTGATCAGCAAAAAAATAGCCGAATTAACCCGTACGCAAGCCCCGGACAATTGTTTTGTCGCCGGTCTGCTGCATGACATTGGAAAAGTAATTCTAACCCAGTATTTTAAAGATTTATTCGAAAAAATATGGACGACTTCAAGAGTCGAAAATTTATCCTTTTATGCGGCTGAAAAAAAGGAAAGTCGGGTTGACCATGCCATGATCGGCAGTCATCTGGCCAAGAAATGGGCACTTCCCAAGGATTTGGTGGATACGATTCGGTGCCACCATGTTGTCAGGGAAGGCGTAGACAACTATCAGCTGCTGGCCATCGTCCATGTAGCGGATCTTATCATCAACACCTACAATGAAGGTTTAGCTAGTACCGTTGATATTTCGGCAAGCCGCATAAATCCAGAAATGTCGGAAATTTTAAGGTCGCATATAGAAGGGGTGTCCGAATGGTACCCGGATCTGATGCAGGAGATTGAGTCCGCCTGCAGTTTTTTCTTAGATGAAAGGTAAAAAAAATGGATTATAGTCAGCTTTGTGTCTTATGCGTAGATGACGAGAAGAACATTCTTACGTCGTTAAAGCGCCTGTTGCGAAAAGAAGGTTACAGGCTTCTCACCGCTCCAAGTGGGCAAGAGGGCTTGAAAGTTCTCAGTGAAAACCAGGTCCATGTTGTCATATCAGATCAGCGAATGGCTGAAATGAGCGGAGTAGAATTTTTGGCCAGTGTAAGAGAAAATTACCCTGATGCAATTCGGATTATTCTAAGCGGATATACAGAGGTGGACTCCATCACAGAAGCAATTAATAAGGGACACATTTATAAATTCTTTCTTAAACCCTGGAACGACCAAAATTTAAAACTGGAGATCAAACAGGCCTTAGACCAGTATCAGCTGATTCAGGACAATAAGCGGCTTCATGAAAAGGTTTTGATACAAAATTTGGAACTAATAGAAATAAATGAAAATCTGGAACAGATGGTTAAAGAAAGAACAGGGGAATTGGAGATTCAGAATCAGGCCCTCGAATTGTCTCGCGCCATATTGGACGATTTGCCGATGCCCATAATCGGAGTCAGTGCTGAAATGCTAATCGCTTTAATTAATAGACAAATACAGGCAATTTCGTCTGAAAATGGTGGAATAGAGCTGGGAGGAAGCCTTTCAGATTACTTCTCCGGTGATATGGAAAAGACAATAAATGATGTATTGGGTGATAACACTGCCCGGTCTATTAAAGATTACCCCCTTTTCGGGATAACATATGCTATCGATTTAATACCCCTTTCAGGAAGGTTTTGTGGCCAAGGAGTTATTATGGCGCTAAAGGCAAATGGCAATTAGTTTCCATCCATAAATGGTCTTTTTGCCCAATCTCGGCGTCAATCGGCGCGTTTGTTTGTGCGACGTAGCCAGCTACGTCTCCGCACAAACGCTCGTAGCCAGCTACGTCTCCGCACAAACGCTTGATTTCCTTGAGCTTGGACAAAAATCAGCCAAATTTTTATGAACATATTGATAAATGCCGCCCAGGCAATTGTCATAATTTATGAAGTCATTAAATCAAAGAGGTGATGTCAATGGAACAATTAAAAATTGTTTGCCCTATTCTCGTCGAGAACAATGATCAAGTCGAATTACTTCAAAAGGTCTTTAATAAAATCGGTCACAATATTACATTTGTTCCCGATACAAAAGAAATTCTGGACATGAGTAAATACCATCCGGACGTCATCCTACTGGAGCCGAGTCTATTCCACTGGGAATGGTTAGAAGTGTTGATCGGTTTCACACGAGACTTTCCCGAAACTCCTGTGATTCTTTATTCAACTATGGCAACTGCTGAAAACGGTTTCTGCCCAGTATCTAAAGATTCAAAAATATTTCTGGCAAATGATATAAAAATATTGAGCGGTAATCTCGAACGGGTTCTGACAACAAAAGTGATTCCGAAAAAAAAGGTCTTATTGGTTGATGATGATATGAATGGCCTGAAATCCTATCGACGCGTGCTGCGGAAGAATCCGTGGCATCTTTTTTTGGCCCAAAGTGGTATCGAAGCTCTGGACATTCTCCAAAAAAAGGACATAGACCTTGTGGTTACAGATATTAAGATGCCGGAAATGCACGGAGTAGAGTTGATATCAGAAATCAGAAAAGGGTCCAAAACGATACCAATAATTGTCATGTCAGCATATCCCGGTATGAAAGGCGACGACGAGTTACAGTTTCATGGAATCGCGGGGTTTATTGAAAAGCCTGTAGATTTAGAGGTCTTGCAGAACACCATCAGCACAGTGCTTCAATAAACCTCAATGTTGCATCGTTAGTTTAGATACTAGTGACATAAAGAGGGCAAAAAGAATTAAGATGAACGACCTCACCTTCATGGCGCCAGGTTTGTACGGAATGGGTAGTAAGGAGAAGTTATTGAATTACAAGGTTCTTTTAGTGGATGACGACGCCCTGATATTGGCAAGCCTTAAGCGTATCTTGAGAAATCAATTTCGCATCGAGACTGCTCTGAGCGGGGATGAGGCTCTAAAAATGATTGAGGAAAAAGGACCCTATGCTGTGGTTGTCTCCGATTTCCAAATGCCGGGTATGAATGGAATTGAATTTCTTTGCCGGATTAAAAAGACCCATCCTGATATTGTGCGAGTGATGCTGACTGGCGCCGCAGATATGCCGATGGCCATTAAAGCGGTGAATGAGGGTAATATTTTCCAAATTCATTCGAAACCTTGTGCTGAGGATACTTTATTAAAGGCAATTCAAAGCGGAATTGAAAAATATCGCAATTTTTCGGATAAACAAAGGCAGATCAAAAAAATCAGAAAGTCGCTGGCCCAGGCCGGTAAAATCCAACAAACCCTGATGCCGAAATCAGATCCGAACCTCGATGGATTCGATATCGCCGGTAAAAGTATCTCGTGCGATGAAACCAGCGGCGACTATTACGACTTTATCTATCCCGAAGAATGGCAGCAGGAAAAGATCGGAATTGTTGTGGCTGATGTAATTGGACATGGCATTTCTTCCGCATTATTGATGACAACCGCCCGTGCGCTTTTCAGGGAACGCGTACTCAATCCGGGCTCGATCGCGTCGATAGTTTCTGATGTCAATAAACGCCTTGTGCTGGATATCGAAGCGCTTAACCTGTTTGTCACCATGTTTTATAGTGAGATTGACCTTAAAGAAAAATGTTTCCGCTGGGTGCACGCCGGCCATGAGCCGGCTCTTCTCTACGACCCCACTCGTGACGCATTCGAATTTCTTGCTGGCGAGGGTTTACCCTTGGGGGTGATGGAGGACTGGGATTACGAGGAATCTATGATCAAAATCGACTCGGGACAGATGATATTAATCGGAACAGATGGCATAAAAGAAGCCTGTAACTCACAAAATGTGTATTTTGGCAATGAACGGCTAATGCCTATCGTGCGTCATCATTCCCATAAGTCCGCCAAAGATATTCTAAAAGAGGTGTTTAACACCCTGGATGATTTTCGTTTCCCTGATGAAAGGAAAGACGATGAGACCCTGGTCGTAATCAAGGTTCCATAGCGAAAAAGAAAAAGCCATCTATTACGATTGGTTCCAGGTTCAGGGTTCGAGGTTCAAAGGTTAAAACTGATGGACACTGCTTGCAATGTTGATCAAAGGCCGGATTACCCGAAATACCCCAATGGGTGAAACAGATTTTTAAGCATGATGAAAACAGAATACTCTTGATTTGAGTTGTCAGTGTGGATTTAACCCTGAACGTTGAACCCCTGGCCCAGACCAGGATCAAATCTGAGTGCCTTTTATCCAACGGTCGCATCGGTTTAAGGTCACCCAGGTGTATCAAAGCAGTCGCACCAGGGCAGGCCTGAACCGCTCAACCCATGTTAAAGATAGTCAACCCATTGCCATTTGATCTTTCCCTTTTTGTTGACGTATTTCAAATTCCCCTGCCGCATGGCGTCACTTAATGTCTCATATATCCGCTCCGGGTCATAATCCCTCGTTCGGCAAATCTTTTCTGAAAGAATCATTAAAAGTTCCTTTTCTGTCTCAGGCAATTCGTGGTGATGCCGGCATCCATTTCCTTCGATAACGCCTTTCATCATCAGATCGTAAACCAGAACAATTTTCTCCAGATTTTCGATTTCCCAAATCTCCTCTTTGGAGGCCTTGTTTTCAGCCATGCGCACTTTTATGTCAGCTAAATATTCATCATACTCCTGTTCCCACTTGGCGACAATTTCATCAAGTGTGTGATGATTTACGGAGGGTGTCTCTACAATGGCTCTGTTGGCATGATATTGAGACCAGTCATTCGTCAAAATATTGATGCCGTATCGTTCGCTGTTATCTCGAACCTCAGTGCCGGGGAAGGGTGCCAGCAGGTGGAACCCGAAAGACAGGCCCAGCTTTTTTAAACGGTTGCCAAATTTCATGGTTTCTTTAATGGTATCCGGGGTTTCGCCCGGAAGCCCGAGAATGAAAGAAGCAAAAGGCATTATTGCCGCCCTTTGACACATCTTGACAGCATCTTCAACCTGTTTGAGGGTAATTTCTTTTTTAATGGTTTTTAAAATCTGCGGATTGGCGGATTCGATACCAAAGCTCACCGCACTGCAGCCGGCTGCTTTCATTTTTGCCAGGACGGCATCGGAAACCGTGTCCACCCTTGCAAAAGAAGTCCACTTCAGCTGCAATCCTCTTTTAATGATTTCATCACAGACAGCGCTGCAGTGGTTTTTATTGGCGGTGAAAAGATCGTCAGCAATGTTGATCTGGTGAAAATTCAAAGAGTTGAGGTATTCCATTTCATTGACGATTGTAGCGGCGCTGCGGTAGCGAACTCTGGCACCCACCATTTTCCGGCCGACACAGAATATGCATTTATAGGGGCACCCGCGGCTGGTGGTCAAGCTGATCGGCATTCCGAGTGCGCGGTATCGCCCCAGCGGAAGCAGGTGGCGATCCGGGACCGGAAGATCATCCAGTTTTTCGATGGGTTCTCTTTTTTCGGTAATGCAGATTTTTACATCCTTACGGTAGGCGATTCCATTGACTCCGGCCCAGGCGCGGCCGTCATTCGCTGTCCTGACCAGTTCGACGATGGTCCGCTCCCCTTCACCCAGGACGATGATATCCAGCTGGGGACAGGTATTAAGCGTCTCGCGGGCACAAAACGTTACATGGGGACCGCCCATAATGGTTAGAATATCCGGATCTATGCGTTTGATATCTTCAATGACCCCGATGGCATTGTTTAATGTCATCGTGACGGCGGTAATACCGGCGACCTGGGGATTGAAGTCTTTTATTAGGTTTTGCAGCATGGATCGGCTGTAGGGAAAAACAACCAGATCAAGAATTCTTACTTCAACACCCGTCTCGGTCAGCGCTGAGGCTAGATAGGCCAGCCCCAGGGGTGGGGAGGGGGTTTCGGAGAGGGGGTAATAAGGGTTTATGAGCAAGACTCGCATAATAGCGTAATATTGAATACCGGATTAGGAAAAATTAAATTCCAAATCTCAAATCCCAAATCTCAAACAAATTCCAATGATCAATATTCGAAATTCCAAACATTGCAGAACTGACGCACCAGTTTGCTCAACGCAGTGAGACTTTTCGTAAAAAAATATTGATTGTCCCAATCCCTTAGAGGTGGTTTTGGTCATTGGATATTGGATTTTTAGATTTATTTGTAATTTGGTGCTTGTGATTTGTAATTTAAATAGTTTGGTGCTTGTTATTTGAAATTTAAAAAAAATGGGGACCGGACAAATTATCCGGACCCCATTTAGTTTAACACTTTGGTTGTTAGAACAATCCGCTCACTTTACCGGTTTCGACATCCACATCCACCCGTCTGAAGGCCGGGTTGGAGCTGGTACCGGGCATCAGACTGATCGTGCCGGCGCAGGGGCACAGAAACTTGGCACCGGAATAAATCAGCACGTCGCGGATCGGCAGGGTCCAGCCGCCGGGTACGCCCTTCCTGACCGGATCGTGGCTCAGGCTGAGGTGGGTTTTGACCATCATCGTGGCAAAATCGGCGTACTTGGGATCATTTTCCAGCATCTTTACAGGAATTTAAAGTCATTCTCTTCTTCACATGCTTCGATGACCGCATCGGCAAATTCCAGGGCGCCTTCGCCGCCCAGTTCCCAGTGTTTGGATTCGGCACAGCGCGCTCCGGCGGCTTCTGCAGCCTTTCGGACTACGGCCACTTCCGCATCGGTGTCAGTATAAAACCGGTTGACGCACACCACCGGATTGATACCAGCTTTGCGAATGGTGTTAATGTGGTGGACCATATTTGCACAGCCCTTTTCCACCAGTTCAAGATTTTCTTTGGTGTATTCATCCGCCAGGGCAATGCCTGCCACAACCTTGGGACCGCCGCCGTGCATCTTGAGGGCACGGATGGTGGAGGTCAGCACTGATACGTGCGGTTTTAGGCCGCTGAAGCGTGATTTAACGTTCCAGAATTTTTCGAAGCCGATATCGGCGCCGAATCCGCTTTCAGTAATGTGATAGTCAAACAGTTTCAGGCCGACGCGGTCGGCAATAATTGAGGATTGTATTGCGCATAAATGCCGTCATGGCGTTGCCGACTTCCAGGTCGCCGGTGGTAACAGGCTTGCCGCTCTTGTCGAAGGCCAAGGTGATATTGTTGAGCCTTTCTTTCAGATCGGCCAGATCCCGGATGACGGAAAGAATGGCCATACACTCGGAGCCCACCGCGATCCCGAATTTGGACTGCATGGTGAATCCGTCAAAGCGACCGCCGATGCCGATGATAATATTTCTAAGTGCCTGGGCACAGAAATCGATGATCCAGCCCAACTCTACCCGGGTAGGATCGATGTCCAATCGTGGCATGCCGGTCAGACGCTGCAGTTGTTCATCGTTGTAGTTGCGCTCATGCTGCATGCGTGAGGTCAGCGCTACCATGGCCAGGTTGTGGGCGTTCATGATGTCGTTGATATCGCCGGTGAGTCCCAGGGAGAACTCGGTCATGGGGATCAACAGAGAGTTGCCGCCGCCGGCGGCCGTTCCCTTTACATTCATGGTCGGACCGCCGGAAGGCTGTCTGAGGGCACCGCCAACGTTCACACCGCGTTTGCCGAGACCCTCCATCAAACCGCAGGAAGTCGTACTTTTACCTTCACCCAGCGGGGTGGGGGTGATGGCGGTCACTTCGATGTACTTGCCATCGGATTTGTCTTTGAGCCGGTCGATGATTTTGAGAAAATCAAGCTTGGCCAGTCGACCCATGGGAAGTATTTCGTCTTTTTCCAGTCCCAGTTTTTCACGCCACTCCTCGGGGGTGGGCATGTTTTTTTCCGCTTCTTCAGAAATCTGCCAATCGGCCATTTTGACTGCATCGTAAGGCATGGTAAAATCCTCCTTTCAATTGGGTTGTGTTAGTTGTAACTAAATATTTGCCTTCCTTGTTCTTGAATCCCGCTGTAAGCGGGGACCGTTTTAAAAGACCGCTATTCAAAAATTGCTCGGATTCCATAACGGTCGTAAAGCGTTTTAAAACTTATCAGTATCAACTGTCCGCCAGCGTCCATCAGGTTGAAATATCAGACAACACTCTGATAATATATGAAAAATTTCCTATATCATTTGGTTTCCATTATTGCAAGAGATTTGTTGATTTGCCATGCAATTGTCAATAGACAATCCTCATTCGTCAGTCCAACTCCCGCTCGTTTTGCAGCTGATGCAGCCTGTAGTAAAATCCTTTTCGTTTCATTAGCTCGACATGGTCGCCGGCTTCGATGATTCTGCCCCGGTATAATACTATAATTCGATGGGCATTGCGGACGGTCGACAGCCGATGGGCCACAACCAGGGATGTTCTGTTTTTCATCAATGTCGCCACGGCCTGTTGTATCGCTAATTCGGTCGCGGAGTCGATGTAGGAAGTGGCTTCATCAAAGAGGATCAGGTGGGGGTTTCGCGCAAAGGCCCTTGCAATTGAAATAAGCTGGCGCTCGCCGCTGGATATGGAAGCACCGCCTTCGCTCAGAACGGTGTCCAACCTCTGGGGCAAACGGTCAATAAAAGGTCTGCAGTTGGAAGCATCGATGATAAATTGTTCCTGGGCTGCGGTCGGATCCTGGCTGCCCTGAAAAATGTTCTGCCGGATGGTGCCTGAAAATAAAAACGGATCCTGCATCACGAGTGCTATTTTCGATCGAAATGAAGAAGCATCAAAGCTTTTTAAGTCCCGGCCGTTGATCAGCACCTGTCCTGATACGGGGTCGTAAAAGCGTGGGATCAGGTTGATCAAAGATGTTTTGCCGGCGCCGGTAGGTCCTACCACCGCGACGGTTTCACCGGCGTTAATAGTAAAGCTGATGTCTTTAAGGATGTTTTCACCGTCGACATAGCTGAAATAGATTTTTTCAAATCGAATTTCTTCAACGCTTTGCAGCCTTGATGCCCCATGAGCCCTTTGCAGCGTAGGTCGGGGCAGCATTTCCCGACTGTCCAATATTAGAAATATACGTTCTGCAGATGCCATGGCATTTTGTAATATGTTATATTTTTCCGCCAGGTCCCGAATGGGCCTGAAAAACATTCTGATATAGGAAAGAAAGGCCACCAGGGCTCCCAGGGTCAGCGCACCGCTAAGCACCTGCCCGCCGCCGTAAAATATCACCAGAGCAACGGCCACCACTGCCAGAAGTTCAATCAGCGGCATGAATACCGCCAGTACATGGATCTGTTTGATTCCGGCCATGTAGTTTGCGTGATTCAATTCTTTAAAATTGCGGTAATTGTTCATTTCCTGTCGAAATAATTGGACCACCCGGATGCCGCCGATGGTTTCCGAAAACCGGGTATTGATCTGAGCCACCTTGACGCGAAGTTCACGAAATATGTCCCGGGCCCGTCTGGAAAAATTTATCGATGCATACAACACCAGCGGTAAAACGATAAAAGAGACCAGGGCCAGCTTCCAGTTTATGATCAGCATAACGACAGCGATGCCGCCAAGCAAAAAAAGATCTTTGAAGATCATGGAAATGACCGAGGTGAACAGTTCATGCATGTTTTGGATGTCGTTGGTCGTCCTGGTCACCAGTCTTCCCACCGGGTTGCGGGTGAAAAAGGCGATGGCCAGATTTTGAATATGGACGAATAGCTGCATGCGCAAATCGTGCATGATCATGAGACCGGTATATTCCATGATCATTTTCTGGACGAAACTCAAAAGGAAGTTGATGATTACCAAGGCTATGAAAACAGCTGAAATAACAGTAATCCCAGTCATATCGTTTTTGCGCAATAGGGCCAGATCCGTTTTTTTTAATGCGGAAAGCTTACTGAAAGAAATCAGGGCCGAGTTTCCTTCAATTTCAAAGAACTCTTTGTATGTATCGACCAGTGCCCGCTTTTGGGGATCCGCCAAATCCACTCGGATGACTCTTTCTTTAGTTTTATTTCCAGAGACCCTGTCGACAGCAACCACATCCGTTGTCGGCACGATATAACGGTCGATGGCGACCTTGGTGACATAGGGAAGGGCAAGATCCAGGCTGGTGATCAAAAGCACCAGGGCAATGGACCCGAAAAGCAAGAGTCGGTAAGGTCGGGTAAACGGATAGAGCCTTTTCAACAGCTTTACATCATAGGTCTTGCCCAATTTGGATTCTTCAAAATATCCATGATCATGCTGCATTCAGGTCCTCTTCAATTTCCTGCAAATGGTAGGTTTTGGCATAGTATTTACCTGATTCCAGCAACTGCCGGTGGGTGCCGCTTTCGGTAATATGTCCCAGATCAAGGGTGATGATGCTGTCAGCATAACTGACGGCGGACAGACGATGGGAGACAATGATGATGGTCTTTTGTCCTGCCATTTTCCTGATGGTATTGATGATGGCCGTGCCGGTTTCCAGATCGACCTGGCTGATAGGATCGTCCAGAATCAGGATGGCATTATCTCTCAGCAGGCAGCGGGCAAGGGCGATGCGCTGTTTTTGTCCGCCGGATAGAATGACGCCTTTTTCGCCTACTACGGTTTCCAAACCGTCCGGAAATTTTTTAATCATATCATCCAGGGCAGCGTCTCTGACGGCTTTTTCAAGACGGTCTTCGGGGATTTGTCGATCGTCAAAGGTAATATTCTCTCGTATGGTTCCGGCAAACAGAAACGGTTCCTGGGGGATAAAAGAGATGTGTGATCTCAGGTTTTGTATTTTCAGAGTGCGAATATCATGCCCATCCATCAGAATTCGTCCCTGGTGGATGTTATAGAGTCTTGGTATAAGACTTAGAAGTGTTGATTTGCCACAACCGGGAGGGCCGACAATGCCTAGCACCGTCCCCGGTTCGATGTCTAAATCAATATTGGAAAGCGTCGCTTTTCCTTCCTGATCCGTCCCGGCGCCATAGCGGAAGGAAACATTCTCGAAAATAAGGTGTCCTTGAACGTCTTCAATAGTTGTGGCATTTTCACCATCTCTGATTTCAGGAACGGTTTGCAGAATTTTGTTGATGCGGTCCAATGAAGCCCGACCTCGCTGGATGAGATTGGTTACCCAGCCAAGAGCCATCATGGGCCAGGTCAGCAGACCCAGATAACTGATGAAAGCCACGAAATCTCCCGGTGTAATGTCTTGCGTGATGGTTTTGCGACCGCCGAGATAAAGGACAATGGCCAGACTCAAATTGGAAAAAAGAAGCATCATCGGGAAAAAAGAGCCAATAATTTTGACCAATCTGAGGTTTTTTTCGACATAGCTTCTAGAGGCGGTTTCCACCTTGGCGGCTTCTTCTTCTTTCCGGTCATGGGCCTTGATAATGCGAATACCCGCAAAGCGCTCCCGAATTACTTCGGTGAGCTCTGAAAAAGAGGCCTGGACTGCCTGATAGCGGCGATGCATCTTTTTACTGAAAAAGCGGGTACTGACAACGATCAGGGGCATGGGGATGAGGACAAAAGCTGTGAGAGTGACGTTGATGTAGGCCATGAAACCGATGGCGGCCAATCCTAGAACGACAGCATCATTTAAGGCCACCATTCCCATACCGGTGGCCATTCGGATTTGTTGAACATCATTGGTGGCATGGGCCATCAGATCGCCGGTCTTTACGCCATCGAAATAGGCAGCGGAGAGACATTGCAGGTGGGCAAACAGCATGTTTCTCAGGCCCTCTTCGATTCGCCTGGCAGTACCCAAAAGGCAGCGACGCCAGATATAACGGAAGACACCTATAAAAACGGCGATACCGATCATGAAAAATGCGTAGGATAATAGCTGCCATGCATCCAACTTGAATGCCGTCAGGTCATCGACAACCCGTTTGATGATGCGGGGTATAAAAAGCTGGAGCAAATCGACGATGATCAGGCTGAGCAGCCCGATTAAAATTTTAGGGCGATTTTCGATGAAATAGGGTTTTATCAGGTCTGAAGCGTTTATCATTCTGGTTGCTCGTTGCCGGTCACGGCTCTATGGTCCCTGTCTGCCGGTTACTCAATATAAGTGCAGTAATAAATATCTGCAAGTAATTTAAGCATGGCACGGTGGCCGATCTTGAATCATTGACTTTATTATGACAGCTTGTTATTTTAGTCATTATGGAATCAGGGAGAATTGTTGAATATATCGATCGTCAAAAAATCATGTGCGCGGTTATCCTAGAAGTAAAAAATACACGGTTGAGGCTGTTGACTGAAAACAATCGCGAGGTCAAACTTTCAGCCGGCCGGCTGCTGCATGAGGATAAAGCGCGCATTGATTTGTCCATGGGGCGGGATAACTTGGTGAGCACATTAAAGGGGGTTGCCGATAAACGCAAAGCGCTGATCCGCCAGGTGGATATCAAAGACCTGTGGGAAGTATTAAATACGGAGCAGGTGTGGATCGATCTCGAGACCATGACGGAGTTTTGTTTTCCGGAAAGTCCTTCGGGTGATCATGAGTCGGCCATAATCCGGGCTTTTTTTGATGACAGGCTGTATTTCAAATTCAACCTTGATAAATTTTTTCCCAATTCCGCTGAGAAGGTTGCGCGGATAGTTGCCCAGCGGCAGGAAGAGGAACGCAAAAACTGGATTGTCGAGTTCGGTGGTGATTTGTTGAAGCGCCTGTTAAACGATATACCGCCGCCTGTCGATGCTAAAGAGGAGGATACCCAAGAAGTAATTAGCATATTGAAGTCCTATTATCTTTTTGACAAGGACATCAAGGATTATACCTTGGCCAGGGCCATGATCAACAAAGCAGGTCTGGAGGGGACAACGGGGCTTTTTCAACTTCTTGTCAAGCTCAAGGCTTTTGATGAGAACGAAAATATCGACTTGCTGCGTTATGAGATTGCGACTGGGTTTTCCGATGAAATCCTGAGCACTGCGCGCAACCTTGCCTTTTCCGTTCAGGACTTTTCCGGTGACCGGATGCGAAAGGATCTGACCGCGCTGCCCCTAATGACCATCGACGGACAATCCACCCTTGATTTTGACGATGCCCTCAGTATCGAAAAGGTGGGAGATCAGTACCGTCTCGGCATCCATATTGTTGATGTCGGCCATTATGTTCGCAAGGGCGATGTTTTCGATCAGGAAGCACTTTCCCGGGGAAGTTCGATTTATATGCCCGATCAAAAAATATCCATGCTGCCGACCGAGCTTTCCGAAGGATTTTGCAGCCTGAAGGCCGGCGAGTTGCGGCCTGCCATAAGTACGATGGTGAATCTGAGCCATTCACTGGAGATTATCGACTATGAAATCCTGCCGAGTCTAATCAATATCAAACACCAGCTCACCTATTATGACGTCAATCAGGCAGCCGACCAAAACCAGGAGGTGATGATTCTGCGCGAAATTGCAAAAAAATTTCGGCAGAGGCGGCTGGATGCCGGTGCCGTGCAGATCTCCGTGCCGGAAATCAATGTGTGGCTGGCGGATGACGGCACTATTACCGTCAATAAGATCAATCGGGAAAGTCCCGGCAGAATGCTGGTTGCAGAACTCATGATTTTAGCCAACTGGCTTTCAGCCAGATACCTGGCCGATAATGACATGCCGGCTATTTTTAGAACCCAGCCCGCGCCCAGGGAACGTCTTTACAGGGGAGATGAGGGCACCTTGTATCAGAACTGGATGCAGCGAAGGTTTTTAAGCCGTTTTGTTTTGAGTCACCGTTCGGATAAACACTCCGGACTGGGGCTCGATGCTTATGTGACGGTGACGTCGCCCATCCGTAAATATTTCGACCTGGTCACCCAGCGGCAGATCCGTGCGGCACTCGGTTTAGAGCAACCTTACACTTTTGAAGAAATCGACCGGTTAATCCAATGGCTCGGAGTGCCCATGCAAAATGTGTCACGGATACAATACGGTCGACACAGGTTCTGGCTTTTGAAATACCTCGAACAGTGCATCGGCGAAAAAGAAGAAGCCATTGTGTTGAAAAAAATGCGAAATAATTATCAGATCCTCCTATCCAACTATATGGTTGAATGCGATCTTCCCATATCCGGTGGTTTTGTTTTAAAGCCCGAAGATCTTATCCAGGTGACGATCCAAAATGTCAGGGCCAGGGAAAACCAAATTGTGGTTTACATTGGTTGATGAGGACAGATGACAGAGGGCAGATGACAGAGGGCAGATGATAGAAGACAGAGGAATTTGACTGCGGAAATGGGAATGAGGCCTCCGGCCTCTCCGAGCCGGAAGCCTCAGGGGCCTGCGCCCCGGAGGGAATTCGGAATGATGGAGTTTGGAAAGAAGGGATAATGTGCTGTTGAGGAGTATAGATATAGAATGACGAATGATGAAATATTTCTCTTGAAAAAATAAATTAAATAAAATAAATATTCATATTTAAAATAAACCTTGTTCAGGGGGCTTAGGCATAATGGGAATCCAAGAGCGCAAGGAAAGAGAAAAGGAGCGGCGGCGTCAGCAGATAATGGTTGCCGCTAAACGGGTATTTTCAGATAGAGGCTTCAGTAAAGCGACCATGGAAGATATCGCCCAGGAAGCAGAGCTCAGTCCCGGTACCTTATACCTATACTTTAAGAACAAAGAGGAGCTTTACGCCTCCCTTTCTCTCAGGATACTTCAATATCTTCTTATT
Source organism: uncultured Desulfobacterales bacterium (assembly GCA_945787595.1). The sequence goes on from CALZJV010000202.1 coordinate 24,266, forward strand.
CGTGTTGAGCACGTCAACGATGAGAAAGGCGCCGGTCCGGAGGAAAAATTAAAAGCCCTGATGGACGCCATGTACGATGTCTACGAGTTTGATCCGCTTATCATTATTAACATGTTTCACCTTCAATCGAGCGAAACGTTAAAGAATTTATCCCCTGAGCTGATGACCGAGATTAAGAATTTATCCCGCTCCTCTCTGGGTTCCATCGCCAAAATTTTCCAAGACGGCGTCGATCAGGACCTTTTTATTGACCGTCATCCGATCGCCCTAGCCGATACGTTCTGGTCCTTGTTTTCCGGTGTCGTGCTCTGGCTGACGAGCAAAAGGCTGATCAATGAGGAAAAAGATTATCTTAAAGAGACCCTTGAGCTTGCCTTCGAACTTTTTGGCCGGGGTATTAAGAAGAATTAATAAAGCCGTGTGATTTCATCGACCTCAAACTGGGGCCATTGGGTCGGCTTTGCTTTTTTTAATGCAGTAATTCCCTGGCCTTCTTCCTGCACTTCGCCAATACAAGTCACATCGATGCCGGCCCGGCGAATTGCCGACATCAGCGATTCACAGCCTGTCTGCCGGCAGCAGATCAATAGACTGCCGGAACCGATCAGACCCAGCGGATCAATACCCAACAACCGGCATACCCTGCGGGTTTCCGTAAAGACGGGAATGGTATCCATATCTATTTTAATTTGAAATCCCCCGGCGATACTCAACTCTTGTGCTGCGGTAGCCAGCCCGCCTTCGGTGACATCATGCATGGCACTGACCGTCCCGGATTCAGCGGCAATCCGGGCTTCTGTGATGATGCTGATACTCGCCAAAAATTGGCGGCCTGAGTCAATTTCTGAATCGGCCATGCCAAGATTCTTCAAACGGTCACCAAATTCCCTGGCAATGATCGCTGTTCCCTCCACCGCGACACCTTTGGTCAGTAATACACGGTCTCCGGGTGCCATATTGCGTTTATCGATCAAGTCACGCTTGGCGACGGTTCCCGCCATCATCCCGGTTACCACCGGTCGGGTAACGGCGTCGGTAATTTCGGTGTGTCCACCGCACAGGGTGATATCCCACTGCCGGCAGAATGCTTTCAGTTCATTTATAACGTTGCGAATTTCATACGGCGTGACACCACATGGGAACAACAGCGTGGTAAGAAGCCAGCGGGGTTTCGCCCCTGACGTTGCAATGTCATTGGCATTGATCAATACGGCATATTGACCGATGGAATCCGTTGCAAAGGTTATGGGATCCGATTTGAGCACCAGTATTTCTTCCGACACGACACTTACTGCCGCCGTATCCTCTCCAACACCCGGATTAATAAGTATCGAGGGATCATCAAAAACAAACTGGTTTAAATATTCGCGCAGAAGATCATTCGGCAGTTTTCCGGGGGGCAAGGGGATGCCCTGGCGCACGATGCTTTTGAGCTCGGTTAGCCGGGACATATGAAAGTCGGTTTCAACCCGAGTCTTTTTAGATAGGGTCGATGGGCCCAAATACGCGGTGAGAGCCCCGGCCTCGCGGGCGTCTCGCAAAAACTCAGGGTCCGCCGCCACGGCCAAGATATTGTGCACTGATAGTTTCATTTTTTTGGCCGTCATCGCGACCGCATTATTATCCCGGCTGTGTGCTTGCAGTTGTTCACGGCTAATGACCGTATCAAAATCCGAGATGTTGATGATGGCTACATTTTTCAGCTTTTTTTGAACGGACGTAAGGCTGTCGTCGCTGAATATGGCCAGACGAAGGCTCTTCGAGCGCAGGTATCCTACAACTGCCACAGCAGCAGGGTTGGGAGTTGGGGTGTTTATCGTCGTTGCATCATGTATGTGGGGATCAATCAGCGTACCTTCGAGATGGAAGATCACGGCCTTGATGTGCATTGCGTCGTTTTGCATACTGAATTACGAGTTATCCCTTTCTGGTTTTAGGCATCAGTATCCCCGGCAACATGCAGGAATTTTTTGTGATTGAATTTATTCAAAATCGAAAACCTGGTCCTCAGGGCCAGGTCAGAGGTGATCGGCTCTGCCATAGATCAAATCTGTTCAAGGTTTCAGGTTTCAGGTTTCAG
>CALZJV010000203.1 GCA_945787595.1 uncultured Desulfobacterales bacterium
TAAGCAGCCTTTTGGTGTATAGTGAATTAACCCAAATTTAAAACCAAAGGAGGCTAACCATGAAAAAGACTCAAGAAACCCTTCGAATCAAAGATAGCATAAAAGAGGCGATATTGTACATCGCTTTTGAACTCAGTAACAGCAAATGGAAGCTGGCTTTAAGTGATGGAAGTAAGATTCGGCATAAAGCAATAACAGCGGGTGACTTAGCTCAATTGCAGGTAGAGATAGACCTGGCGAAGCGCAAATTTAAAATGATCGAAGACGTCAAAGTGGTCAGTTGTTATGAAGCCGGGCGTGATGGTTTTTGGATCCACCGCTATTTAGAAAGCCAGGGGATTGAAAATTTAATAGTAGATTCCGCCAGTTTGGAAGTCAACCGGCGTAAGCGGCGAGCGAAAACAGATCGTATCGATGCGGGAAAGCTTTTGCGGATGTTGCTGAGGTATTGGGGTGGTGAAAAGCAAGTGTGGTCAGTGGTGCGGGTTCCCAGTGAACAAGATGAAGACGCGCGCCATTTGCATCGAAGCCTGGAAAGCCTGAAGAAAGAACGGACCATGCATCGCAGCCGGATAAAAGGGCTTTTGGTTCAACAAGGGATAAAGGTCAGCAATCCGAGCCAGAAGAAGTTTTTAGCGGTGTTGGAGAAGCTGCGTACCTGGAATGGACAAGCGGTTGCCCCGGGGTTGAAGGCTCAGGTGGTCAGGGAATATGAACGCTTGCAGGTGGTTGAAGGTCAGATCAAAGCCTTGGAGAAGGAAAAAACTGAAAGACTCAAGAATCCTGATACGGATAGCTTGCAGAAAGTAGCCAAGTTAGCTTCGCTGTATGGGATCGGCTCTGTGAGTTCCTGGACGTTCGTGATGGAGTTTTTTGGTTGGCGCCAGTTTCAAAATCGGAAAGAGGTGGGGGCCTTAGCCGGTTTGACCCCAACGCCCTATGACAGTGGCAAAAGTCTGCGAGAGCAAGGAATCAGCAAGGCAGGCAATCAGCGCGTACGCGCCTTGGCAGTTGAGATTGCCTGGGCGTGGCTGCGGTTTCAACCTCAAAGCAAGCTAAGTCAATGGTACATGAAACGGTATGCCAATGGGGGTAAACGCATGCGGCGCATCGGTATCGTTGCCGTGGCTCGTAGGCTTCTAATCGACCTGTGGCGTTATTTGGAATATGACAAGATTCCCGAAGGCGCGCGTTTGAAATCAGCGGCCTAATGGGAAAATACGATTAAAACCAAAAGGAGAAGCTAACGGCAATAGGCTTTAGTGAGGGATAGGTCTTGGTTGGTAGAGGCGCCCGTATAGCTGCTGGGTGCTCTGCGAGCTACCGTTTTTATAGATGGGGCGTCTTTACTAACCGGTTCTCCAAAGCGCATTTCAAGCGCATTCAGCATTAGGTGTCTGACCAAAAGTGTCAGCACGGATAGAAGTTGGTAGGGCCTTTGGGGGCCAACGACTTAAAAGAACCGACCAACCAGATCGGATTAACCATCAGTTTTGAAGCTACAGTTTGCCATCTAGCTTTCAGAGGAAACAAGCGGTCTTTTGTGTAATCAATAGCCGTTGGGTTCGAGAAGTAAAACATGGAGGAAATCGACCGCGGAAATGATGCCTGTGCTCCGACGAGCTGAGTAAGGGCCCATTCTCGCACAGACAACATTCCCGCTAGGCAGTTGCCCATAACAACATTTGAAGGTGCGCGGAGGTTAAAATGTAGAGCTTCAAAAAAAAGTGCTTGACAAAGGGTACCCACATAGAAGCAGCTAACTGCAATCCGGCCTTCCGAGCAAGGATAATGGATATCATAATTTTTTTTGGCCTCTGAAAATTCAAGTTTTGTTGGAGTTATGTAAAACGGCTGGCGTCAGCGGCACGAGGTACGAGCGTCCGTCTGCATGCCATTAGGATCTCCTTGGTTCTTCTGAAACACTAGATTCATAACTTCGAATGTAATCCATATTCGTTTTTCATCTTTTTTGATTCTATACGCATCCAGGACGGATGGTGGTGTTGAATCAAGAAGCTTGTCGTATTCTAACCTCCGGTTTCGAGAAAAAGATATCGTAGAATCGAAGCTATCAAGCACTTCAAAACCGTACCGTTCCACAAGCTCCAGAAATTCGTGTCTCTTATGAATCTTGACATGCCCATCCTGTTTGAGTGCCTGAAAACTGTTTATGAAATCCGCCGTGTCCATCTCGTGTTTCACAGGGTCTGACAGAACAAATCTGCCTTCAGCACGGACTGTGCGTGATATCTCATGCAGCATTTTCTCGTACTCCGGAAAATGGTGGAATGCGTAGCGACAAATCAATCCGTCCAGATAACCATCAGCAAGAGGAAGTGCAATGCCATCGAAGCTCTGAAACCTAATGTTGACCAGTTCTTCCTCCTTGGCTTTATCTACATTTTGCTGAAGCGCCCTCTCTGCAATGTCCAGACCGATCACCGAACATCCAGGGAACTGCTGTGCAAGGGACATGCCTACGTAGCCGTTTCCTGTTCCGAGATCAAGAAAGACCTGTTCATTCTTTGGTGCGAGAAATGACAAGAGTCCTTGCAACTGCTCATTGTCAGCATGCACCAGTGCATACGCTTTCGAATGAAGCTCATCGTTGAAACACTTTCTGGCTTTGCCAATGCTGAGTATTGTCGGGTCTTCGTTCATCATGGAATCCTAACATTAATATTGAATAGTCGGCGTGTTTTTATTCGATATTGGGATGTTATATCGCAGTCGATTAAAGTACCCCATCTGGAACAAAAAATAGGCTGATAGGCTGTCTTGAATTTTATACCATCCTTTTAGGTCAGAAGCATCGAAATCACAACATAAATTGAGCGTATCCCAATTCGGGCAAAAGTTGTGATACTTATCGATTCAGATGAAAATTTGATGGATATCGAACCTTGATGTATCTTGCCACAATATGTAAGTCGATGATTATCGAAATGTGTGATGATAAGTTTTGGATATCACACTGTTTTTAGGCTTGTCAAATGATTGATAGATAGCAGATACACCTACCGCTTCGACAACAGCGGCAAATTCTGAAGGTGCCGGATCAAACTAGGCTGGAGCACTTACAAAGCCAATGGTGGGTTTTTTCTCCATAATTTAAGCTTCAAACGTCTTAGCTGGAGCTCAGGGACAACGGTCACAAAAGAACAGGCCTCCCTGCTGTTGCCATCTCCCTGGCAGGTCTCAACACGGATTCGTGTGTCCTCGTGACACGAACCGGCGTTCACATTACAGCACGCCGGGCACTTACTCCGCCGTCGATGGTCAAAACGACACCACTTATGTAGCTGGTCCTCTGAAGTACCGGCACGTCCGCCCGGCGACTCCGCAAGTCGTTCGCGCCAGCGCTCTGGATCACCCACCTCCTTTTCAGCCTGGCGGCGCAGGAACATGATGCCGCGCTCGTTCATCAAGTCGCCGGGACTGACGCCTACGACCCGCACGCCATAATCGAGACTTTCCCCGCCAATCGTCCGGGTGAGCACCTCGAGCATCGCATCAGCTGAAACACCGGCCGCATATTCGGCCGGTGCCTGATTTCCTGCGTTTCCAATGATATTGACGATCACTCCCCGTTCGCGGGCTTTCATCTTCTTATAGTACTCGCGCATCATATTTATATAGCCGAATACCTTTAAATCCCAGGCAGCGCGCCATCGTTCCTCGTTCATCTCCTCAATGGTGCCGCCAGGAATCGCGCCCGCATTGTTGACAAGGATATCCACATCGCTGCAGACCTCGGCCAACCGCTGCACATTTACCCCCAGGCTCAAATCGAAGGTATGGACGGTCACCTGTACGTCAAAATCCCCCGTGATGCTTTCCTTTGTTGCCTGAAGGCCGTCATAAGTCCTTGCCGCTAAATGGAGATTACAGCCTTCCGCGGCGAATGCACGTGCTGTAGCAAGACCGATACCCTTGGATCCCCCTGTAATAAGAATCGTGTAACCTTTTAGATCTAGATCCATATCGTTCTCCAATATTGTCAATATAAGTGAGGCCAACATTAGATATTAACTAGCCGGTTAGATAACATCCCAAAATGGGGTAAAAACAGCCATAAGATTATCATGATACAGATTTCTTGCCATGATCATTAATTCGATCGTTATCGAAATGTATGATGATAAGTTTTGGATATCATATGATTTTTAGGGTTGTCAAACGATTGATAGATAGCAGTTGTGGAATTTGATCTTTCGGGAAGCGGTTTTGGATATTACAATTTTTTTTTGCCTTCCAAAATTCCGGCTTAGTCGGATATAGAAATTAATGTACTGTATGACATCTTTCTTTCAGGGTCCTGGTGTGTTCTCTAATTTAAATATACAGCCCCTTTTTTCAGGCTGCTACCGTATTTAATCTGTGGATTTTCTTTCAACAAAGGTCTATCAGCATGTATTGGCACACCTTTAATGTATGGATTACATATCAGTAGATACTGATACGCATTAAAAACCGATTGTTTTATCCCTTTTGTACTCTTTTGTGAGAAACCGTCAAATATGCACTTCACAAATGGCCATTCGTCGTGCTTCCATCTTAATGTCTTTCTCTTAAGTTTGATAGCCATTTCTGATTCTTCTGTTTCGGTGATTATAACTGTATTATCAAGGCTCATAGCAATATCTGTGAACCTCCCAGCAAAACATTGATTCAAGATTACTATGATTTGTTTTCCCTTAATTTTTTCCAATATCTCCTGAAATTCAAGATGGCTCAGGTCACCGTCCGGAAATCTCATCACAGCCGCAGTTCCAACACATTTTATACTTTCAATTCCGAGACCATGTTCATTATTTGGATATTTTTCCAATATTAATTTGACTATTCCATGCCCTGAACGAAATATTACAAGCGAATCATTTGAATCTATTGTTTGTCCAAGATGTCTTAATTCGTATATGAAATTCTCTTTTGTTGCGTTACCTTCAACACTGGGATGATTTGGTGTTTTCCCTCCAAAGAATAGAGTTGTAATATCCTCGTCACAATATCCAAATTTTTTTAGAGTATTGGCTGCGTACTCAACATTTTTATAGTAAGATTCGAAATTATCACCCTCTGTAATCCCTCCACCAATCAGCAAAGCATACTTTTGGGGTTTATTATTTTTTCGTTCTGGTATGGAAATAATGGAACAAACGGACACTACCTGTACAATACCCATCAGAAGCAGAAGATAGACCGTTTTTCTCATCAACTTGATCATATCCATCAATGACTCCTCTTTGCGTATTGAAGCAAAAATGATGGTATGGCTTCTGCTTGGCAAAAGAGATTAAATCTATCTGGAAGTGATGATCTGGCTTGCTTTTCTAAAAGATCGTGAACACGAGCGTAAGAACTTGAAAGAGACTCAACTCAGAATGGGATTCCGGATGAGATCAATAGTCGAATGAGAGGACAATCAGCGTTGCGCTTCTGGGTAACAGGAAACTACAAGTAAAAATAAACCTATTATAAAATAAATCCCATAAAAAGATTGTCAATAAAATTAATGGGATATTGCTACAATGTGGTAATTAAAGAGGCGAGTGCATGGGGATGCTGGAGTGATGATAGCTTGCCAATATATGCAACGGGCTATCTTTTCAGATATGTGATGAATATCAGGTTCGCACGAATCCGGGTGATACCCCTTAATTACGTTAATCGCCTTTTTGTTTTTTTCGCAGTCACAAGCGATATTAACAGATAATCTTTCATATGTATTGCCCCCATACCCGTCCTGCGAATCTGCAAAGAGACTCCTTATTGGCAAAATAATGGGCTTTGAGTGATGATTGTTTTCTAATTATCTATATTCGACAAATCTTTTTCTTGGCACAATCTGAGTCATCACAGTCAGTGTATCCGTCATCATCATTGTCGATGCCATCATTACAGGTCTTTGCTGGGCCTTCACGTGATGGATCTTCGCCATCTCCACCTGCTGCACAAGGCTTACCCTTTGTTCTGTCAAACCCATCACAGTCTTGATCTATACCGTCTTTTTTTATGTCGCAAGCATCGGGATTAATACTATAATCAAGATCATTGCAGTCATTACAAACTGCGAATCCATCGCCGTCGGAATCGGTATCCGCAATCCCGCAACCACAAATACCTGGCTCGGTTTTGCCCGGATCATTGGGGCAGTTGTCAATGCAATCGGGCGTCCCATCAGAATCTGTATCCGTATCAGGAGATCCGCAGCCGCATAGGCCTGGATCAATTTTGTTGGGATCGGTGGGGCATCCATCATTACAATCTGCGACTCCATCAACGTCTGAGTCAGTATCGGGGACCCCGCAACCACAAATGCCTGGCTCGGTCTTATTGGGATCGGTTAGGCAACCGTCATTACAGTCCGGAGTTCCGTCATTGTCGGTATCGGCATCAGGAGTTCCACAACCGCATAGGCCTGGAGTTGTTTTATTAGGATCATTTGGACAGTCATCTGCGCAGTCCGGTGTTCCATCACTGTCGGAATCGGTATCTGCTACACCACATCCACACACACCAGGGGCTGTCTTGTTGGGATCAGTGGGGCAGCCATCGTTGCAATCAGACGTACCATCACCGTCAGAATCGTTATCAGGAGTTCCACAGCCACATATACCAGGTACAGTTTTGTTTGAGTCATCAGGGCATCCATCATTACAGTCTGCCGTACCATCACCATCGGAATCGTCATCGGAAACACCACAACCGCATAGGCCTGGATCAATCTTGTTTGGGTCGGCTGGACAATTATCTAAGCAGTCCGGTGTTCCATCACCGTCAAAATCCTGGTCTTCAATTGAAAAAACTCCATCACTCTCATCATAAGCATCACCATCGACATCTGAAATTCCTACCAGAATTTCATCCGAAAGATCGCACGGGACTTCCCAAACGTAGGAGCCAACATCATTCTCCGTGTTTTCCACAATTTCTATCCAGTCGGTTCCATTATTAGGAGAAAATTCAATTCTTACATGGTCAATGTTGCCTTCAGATGTCCAGGTGATTTCAAAGGTTTCGCCTGCGAAAAATACTTCTCCGCCGTTTGGGGAAGCTACTGTTATGGAGGGTTCGAGATTGGAAAGAATCGCACTCCGAGAAATATTGTCAAAAGCAAAGTTGGTATCTAAAATGCCATCTTCAGTTGAGTTATAAACCTTAACCTGACTAATTCCCACACCAGACATAAAGCCAAAGAATAGCCATTGACCATCTTGATCGTGAATATATGTGGAGATTTGGCCGTCTATTTCAATCACGTCAACATTAATAATACCTCCAATGGTTTCATCATGATATGGACGGAAAAGAAAAAATCCAAAAGCATTAACATAATTATTTGTACCAAATGAAAAATAATCATCTTGGACACCCGATGTAAATAAAACGTTTGAGGTTGTTGGTATGCCAAATCCACCTGGTTGTGAAGCAATTCTCCACAATCTTGGATCAGCAATGTCATCATCAAATATTGTACCTGAAAAAGTAAATGGTAATATACCCTCTGCGTTTCCATCAAAGGGTTCAGTATTGGCTATTGGCGCTGAAAACAAAAATTCTTCTTCGTTATCAAAAAATGTTAGGGCATAAGAATCTATTGTTAATGCAATTAGTGGTAAAGTTATAAATGTAATTAAGACAGGAAGATAATACAATTTTTTTCGTTTCATTTATTCCCCCCCTTTCTTCAATTAAAAAAGCCAAGCCACCTTTCAACAGGCAACTCGGCTTTTGAATTAAGACAGTCCGCATTTCCCCAACCTTTCCCCTAAGAATGGGTTTAGCTTCGTCTTGTGAGCCAAAATAGATTTTAATTTTTCATATTATAAGCGGTTAAGATGATATAAGAACTAAATAGAAAGAGCAAGGTGTATTATCAATTAGCCAGAACAACAAAGGGAAATAGTTGTTATTAATACAAATATTAAGCTTGACAAATAAATCCCTATGTATTATTTTAATAATAAAAATAAGAAAGGGGGTGAAAGAAATAATGACAATTATAAACATCAAAGAATTTCCAGATGAACTTCATAGGAAGGCAAAGGCTGCTGCTGCATTAGAGGGCATTTCATTGAAAGCATTAATTATCAAAGCAATCGAAGAATATCTGAAAAAAAAGAAAAGGAGGTAAATTATGGCTTGTATTGCAAAAAGACGTGGCCGGTATGTCATAGACTTTTATGACACAAATGGAAAGCGCCGGTGGATAACCATGCCGAAAGGAACTACAAAGAAAAAGACAAAGGATAAATTGAGGGAAATTGAGGACCAACTTAGGAGGGGTATCTATCTTCCTGAAAAGCGGATACCTACTTTTAAAACCGTGGCCGAAGATTGGCTGGAATATAAAAAGCCGAATATCCGGTTTAATACCTGGACGAAATATGATGGATACGTTTGTAACCATTACGATATGTTTTTGAAGGTAAATATTAACCGTATCACCACGGCAAAGGTTGAAAAGCTTATCTCTCAAAAGCAAACCGCTGGGATGAATATCTCAACATTGCGAAAATTGATTGTAGCCCTAAACCAGATTATGAAATACGCAGTGAGACACCAATACATTGCCAGTAACCCGGTTGTAAACGCGGAACGGCCAAAAGACCAGCGGACCGTCGAAGAAAAAGAATTTATCCAAGTTTTAACCGAAGATCAGATTCCCTTATTGCTAGAAAATACCAAGGAATATGAATTTAAGGTTTTATTTCAGGTGGCTTTATTTTCCGGTGCCAGAGAGGGGGAGCTATTTGGGCTGAAGTGGGCGGACATCGATTGGGTAAACTCGCAAATAGAAATAAAGCGAAGTTTCAACGGGGGTAGATGGTATCCGCCTAAATCGAAATCATCACAAAGGAAAGTTGACATAGGGCCTGAAACATTATCCGAGCTTAAAAAGTGGCGTTTTAAAAGTTTTTATTCCAGAGATAACAACCTTGTATTTCCAAATTATGTTGGAGGACCGCTTGACCCCAACAATATGGCGAAAAGGCACCTATACCCTGCCCTGGTAGCCGCTGAGTTGCCTAAAATCCGCTTTCACGACCTCAGGCATACCTATGCAAGCCATTTGCTGGATCAGGGAGAAAACCCGGTATATGTCAGCAAGCAGCTGGGGCACGCATCGCCTGTGGTCACATTAACAATTTATGCCCATGTGATAAATTCGATAAATCCAAAGGCAGCTTCGAGGCTTGAGGAAAAAATTTTTAGAAAACATGGTAGCAAAATGGTAGCGAAAACGGAAAGCACCAAAAAAAAGAAGTTAGCCAATGAATCCTAACCTCTTGATTTTATTGGTGCCCGGGGCCGGAATCGAACCGGCACAGCCCTTAGGACCGAGGGATTTTAAGTCCCTTGCGTCTACCTATTCCGCCACCCGGGCATTTTCACTATTTTGTCCCTCTTCTGATACCGGAATTTAAATTGGATATCAAGAAAAAAGGTAAGCGATCACAGGTTAAAAATTTCCCGTGTCCACCTGATGAATACGGCATCATCAGGCATCTAAGTCGACAGTTGAAATTCTTTTTTATTGAAGATTTTCAGGCAGGCATCGACAACCATGGGGTCATAGAGAACTCCCCTGTTTTGGGTGATTTCCTCAAGGGCTTTGTCAATCCCCATCGATGGTCGATAAGGACGATGGGATGCCATTGTCTCCACCACGTCAGCAACGCCTATTATGCGAGCCGCCATGAGTATATCGTCCGCGGCAAGACTCCGTGGATAGCCGGACCCGTCTATTCTTTCATGGTGCTGCAGAACGATTTCGGCAATGGGCCAAGGAAATTCTATGCCTTTTAAAATATCATAACCGGTTTGGGAGTGGGCTTGTATCAAACTAACCTCTATGTCGGATAGCTTCACCGGTTTGGATAGAATTTCTGCCGGCAAGGATATTTTGCCAAGATCGTGTATCGCCGCTGCAATATAAATCCCCTCAATTTCATCATCCGAAAGTCCGACTTCCCGTGCGATGTTCCGGCTCAGATCCGCCACTCGCTGCTGATGGCCGGATGTATAGGGATCCCGCTTTTCGATGGTCGTTGTGATGGCCAGAACAGTAGAGTTCATTACCTTTTTTAGATTTTCAAAACTGTGTTGAAGTTCCAACTGCATACGCTTGCGGTTGTCGATTTCCATTTTCAGCAGTTTGTTGGATTGCACCAGTTCCGCCGTTCTCTTTGCAACCAGGGCTTCCAGGTCGGAATGAAGCGCCAAAAGCTGTCTCTCCGCCTGCCATTTGGCACTCAATGCCGTGGCAAATTGAACAATTTCCTGGTGATGAAATGGCTTTTGCAAATAAAGCAGCTTGTCCGAAATATTGATTTGGTTCACCATCTCACCGCTACGGGAAGTTCGGTAACCGGTAACCACCACAATGTTAATGCTCGGATCCAATCTTTGTATTTGTTCGGCGGTCCATTGGCCATCCGGTCCCGGCGGCATGTTTAAATCAAGAAATGCAACCGCATAGGGTGCATTTTCTTCAGTTGACCGTTTGACCCTATTCACAGCATCATCGCCCTGGCTGCAGCAAGTTATCTCAAATTTTGGTAATAACGGTAGGGGATTGTTCGGGACTAGAATTCTTTGATACAAATCCAGTATGGTCGGGTCGTCATCAACGACCAGGATACGGAAGCGGTTATTGTCGAATTCGCTCATTTTTTTTCTTTGGTATAAGTCAACGAGCTTAAGCAGCTTGCATGCAGAACGCAAAATTTGAGTCAGGGAGCACCTATGTATACCATTTCAGAAAACCGGTTGGTTCAGGCCCGCAGCAGATCCCGCAAAACGGGATCATTGAGAAGTGATTAAATCTAAGCCGACTTTATATACCGGCATTATACAGCGGTTGTCGGGTTTATGCAACATTTTCCGGTCTCTAAATAGTAACCGTTCACAAGTTCTGGGTTCAGCGTTCAGGGTTAAGGACAAAGAAAACAATGAAGCTCCCCGCAGCAGAGCTGCGAGGAATTCTTTTGATTAAAGGACCCGAAGTCCTCGTTAAAAAGGCTCACTTTCTCAAATAGTTGCTAATTTGGCTCCAAATTTTGGATTAGGCCTGACGAAGCTGATGCTTTTCTCGTAAATACGCATCCCAAATGCAGTCTAGGGACGAGAATGGAACCTTGAATCCCTGAACCTTTGAACCCATGAACGCCTACTCTAAATCCTTAATTTGTTTTTCTAGTCCTTGTCAAATGCTGTTTCTTTTGCTAATTAGTTTTCATGAAAAAACCAGTTAGAAATTCCAGGTTGATTTTGGCCTCAAAATCTCCCCGTCGACGTTATCTTCTGGAACAAGCGGGACTTGAATTTTCCGTCATTCCCAGCAATCTCGATGAAAATTCGATCCCCCTGTCCTCTCCCGAATCTTATGTCAGACGTTTGGCAGAAGCAAAAGCGAAAGACATTTCACAGAGATATCCCGACAGCTGGGTTATCGGCGCCGACACGACAGTGTTCATTGACGGTACCATGCTGGGCAAACCAGGTTCGCGGCCGGAAGCTCGCAAAATGCTCCGGAGTTTGAGCGGAAGGACGCACCAGGTGCTGACGGGCTATTGCATTTGCCGTGAGGCAACGGGTCGCCTGTTTTCAGAAACGATTAAAACCGACGTCTGCATTAAAGAACTGTCGGAACTACAAATCAACTGGTACATCAATTCCGGGGAACCTTTTGACAAAGCCGGAGCTTATGCAATCCAGGGAATCGGCACATTCCTCGTAAAGCGCATCCAGGGTTCTTATACAAACGTTGTTGGGCTTCCGGTTTGTGAGGTTTTGGAATTTTTAATCAAAGAGGGGGGGGTGGAATTGACGATTGATGAATGACGATTTGAAAAATCGATTGGAGCGTGTCAAGGAGCGAATCAAAGAGACCGCCGATGCCTGCAAAAGACCGGCGGCATCCATTCGCCTGGTGGCCGTCAGCAAAACCATGCCGGCAGAAATGGTTGGAGAAGCCATTAGGGCCGGCGTCACCCATCTGGGTGAAAATTATATCCAGGAAGCCAAAGAAAAGATTAACACCCTGGCGACATATCCCGCGACCTGGCATTTTATCGGCCATTTGCAGTCCAATAAAGCCAAATATGCCGTCCGATTGTTTGATCTCATTCATTCGGTAGACTCCTTGAAATTGGCGCAAGAATTGGACAAATATGCCAAAAAAAATGATAAGGTTCAAGCGATATTGATTCAGGTCAATGTCGCCAGAGAGGATTCAAAGTCAGGTGTCTATCTTGAGGACACCATGCAGCTGCTGAAGGAAGTCAGCCGACTTGAAAATATTGCCGTCAAAGGCCTCATGACCATGCCCCCCCATTTCAATGCGCCAGAGAAAGTTCGACCCTTTTTTTCGGCATTACGGGAATTTCGCGATCAAATTAAAAAAGAAGCTATCCCCAATATTTCAATGGATGAATTGTCCATGGGAATGACAGGGGATTTTGAAGCCGCCATCGAAGAAGGCGCCACCATGGTACGCATCGGTACGGCTATTTTCGGAGATAGAAATTGAAAGTTTTACTGCACACATGCTGTGCACCCTGTGCCATTTATCCGGTTAAAACCCTGAGGGCGGAAGGCCTGGATGTCATGGGATTTTTTTACCGCCACAACATCCACCCTTACAGCGAGTGTCTCAAACGGCAGGAGACCCTACAGTTTTATGCTGATCAGATCGATCTGCGGGTCATCTTCCAGGAAGGCTATGATCTGGAAAATTTCATCCAAAATGTGGTTTACCGGGAGAAGGACCGCTGCAATTACTGTTATCAGGACCGGTTGCGATCCACAGCCCTTCTGGCCAAAAGAGGAAAATTCGATTATTTTTCCTCAACCTTGCTGTATAGCAAATATCAAAAGCATGAGATAATAAAATCCATGGGGGACTCCATC
>CALZJV010000204.1 GCA_945787595.1 uncultured Desulfobacterales bacterium
TTACGGGTCATGTAACCGTCCATTGCGATTAAATCAAATCCTTTGGAGAAGATAGTGTGCTAAAATGGCCGAAACCTTTTGTCTTGTTTCGCGCTTTCGGCGACAATGCCCTCATATTCGAGGCGTACTTCTGGATCAGCTCTCAAAAGCAAGAAGTTGATACAAAAAATATGAATCCCGAGTTCTTGAAATTGGATTTTCGGAATTTTAATTTCCCGATTCATAATGTGCATAATTCCAAAGTGTTATACTCAAAAAAAGGAGAAGCGAAGTTTAATTTTTAAAAAAAATCAAAAAAATCGGAATTCAAAATTCCTAAAGAGATATGGCTTTGAAAACATTTCATTATATTTCAGTAAGATATAGATTTGGCACATGGATTGCTTCATATAAATGTGCCAAGCTGCAAAACATGAAAAATAGAGTCAATTTTTCCTGGACAAGGAGATTAAGGCAATGGGCTTAGCAAACAAAATAGAAAACATCGAAAAAAGGAGACAAGTGCGCCATAAATGTGAAGCTACCATTGAATGGTCATACTTTAACAAAGACATGTATTTCGATGCGAAGCTCCTCAATTTCAATGAAAGCGGTGTTTATTTTGAGACAGGTCATGACCTTAAACTGGGGGCCACGATTTTCATGAAAATGAAAATGGTTTCCTTGAGTAAGATCAACTCCCGATATCATGAGCACCCGAGATCAGTCTCATTGGGTGAAGTTAAATGGCGCATCGATTTATCAGGAAGCGATCAATCTTGCTATGGAGTTGGTGTGAGATAAAAGACCACCATCACCTCAATTTGCTCTGTGATATCGGGGAGCTTGCTGCGCTTCTGGCCGGAAGTGAAAACATCGAAAACTTCCTCCAGCGAACCGTCGAAATGGTTGCACAGCATATGAACGCAAATGTATGCTCCCTATATTTGCTTGATGAAAAATCGAACGAGCTGATACTTAAGGCAGCCGTCGGATTGAATCCGGCAGCTATCGGTAGGATTCGCCTTAAAGTTGGGGAAGGAATGGTCGGTACGACCTTGGAAAAATTAAAGCCGGTCAAAGAAGGACTCGCCGGCCGTCATGCTAGATTTAAATATTTAAGTGAGGCCGGCAAGGATTCCTTTGACTCTTTTCTTGCTGTGCCTGTACAGAGAGGTGCGGAAAAAATAGGTGTTCTGGTCGTCCAGCATCAAGAGCAGGACTATTTCGATGAAATCGATGTGATGGCCATGCGAGCGATCTCCTCTCAATTAGCCGGGGCCATCGGAAATGCTCGCCTGTTAATGGAACAAAATCGACAAAGAGCGCAGAAGAACTCTACTTATAAAATCTCACCGAGGCTCCGGATGATTGAAGGGCAGGTGGCTTCTCCAGGATATGCGTTCGCTCCGGCAACGATGTTTGATAAGAGTTACGGCGCACTGGTTTCTGTTGAAATCGACACAGAAACCATATACACATTAAGCGATTTTCATCAGGCGGTCCAATCCACAGCAGATCAACTCAATGAGCTCCAGTACCGGTTTGCCCAACGTCTGCCGGAAAGCGCCGCATTGATTTTCACAGCCCATCTGATGATTCTCAAAGATTTACGGTTCGCCGGGGAAATGGAAAAGCTTGTCGAGAGCGGTATGCCCCCTCCGTTTGCCATAAAAAAAGTGGCTGAATATTACGTTGAGCTGTATTCATCGAGCGCCCATGCTCATATCAGGGAAAAAGCTCACGACGTCCAGGATCTGGCCGGAAGAATTTTAAGAAATCTGGCGCATCACGTTGAGGAGGATCCATTTTTAAGTGAGAATCGCATCGTAATTGCTCCCGAACTTTATCCCTCAGATGTCCTGAAACTTGCTTCTGAGGATATCAAAGGTATCATTCTGGTCAGCGGAGGCATCACTGCCCATGTTTGCATTCTAGCACGTTCCCTGCAAATACCTATGATCATTGCTGCTGAGCCTGACTTACTGCTTTTACCGGAAGGCACACCGATAATTGTGGATGCGGAAAATGGGAGCATTTATATCCAGCCTTCAGACGAACTCATCGACGAATTCGAAGCTGCAAAGCAAGTTAAGTTGGAAAGTGAAAATTCTATTGCGCAATTGTCTCCGTTTACCCTGACAAAAGATGGAGTCAAGGTTCGACTTCTGGCAAATATAAATTTACTCAATGACCTGAGGCTTGCACGGAAATTCAAAGCTGAAGGTGTGGGGCTTTACCGCACCGAATTTCCTTTTCTGATTCGATCGGCACTTCCTTCAGAGGAGGAGCAGTATCTGATTTATAAACGCTTGTTTGATGAAATGGGCGGTAAAGAAGTGACCATCCGCACCCTCGATTTGGGAGGCGACAAGCTTTTGGCATATTCTGATCCTAAAGGAGAGACAAATCCGGATTTGGGCTTGCGAGCTATTCGGTTTTCTTTTCGTCATCGGGATATTTTTCATCAGCAGATTCGAGCCATTTTAAGGGCCGGGGCAGAGACCGAAAACATTCGGATAATGTTTCCTATGATTTCATCGTTGGATGAATTTGGTGAAGCCAAAGAAGCCGTATTTGATGCCGTAAATGAGTTAGAAAATAAGAAGTTACCCCATCACCAGCATCCTTTAATCGGAGCACTGCTAGAAATTCCGTCAGTCCTGGAAATCATAGACGAATTAGCAGCTGCAGCCGACTTTTTGTCCATCGGCACAAATGACTTCATCCAGTACATGCTTGCCGTCGATCGTTCCAATGAAGAGGTGGCCGCGTATTACTGCCCCTACCATCCATCGGTTTTAAGGGGGCTTTCCAAAATTGCCCAAGCTGCCTCACGTCAGAACAAAGACCTATCCGTATGTGGTGAAATGGCCCATCAAATGGAATATATTCCTTTTTTGCTGGGCATCGGCATAAGGATTCTGAGCGTATATCCAAAATTTCTGCCATCCGTTCAAAAGGCAATTAATGGATTGACAATTGATGATGCCAAATTATACACCAGCAGACTACTTTCGGAAACCACGCTTAAAGGTATCCGCAATACACTGAAATTTTTTAACAAAGACAACTATTTTCGATAAATGGAGAAGGTGTATAAGATATGACCCATGAGGATAAACCTTTCAATTTGATCGACGGTGCCAACGGTGAAGCGATTGCGGTCGCTCGGGAGGTGGAAGATCAGCGCAGGATTTCATCTGACCCGGATTTACCGTTGGAGAAACGCCTGGAGGCCTTTGAAGATATATTCGATTCAGAGGTCGGCGACACGACGCTGGTGAGGGCACGCAACATAGAACGTGAGGTCGGTTTGCGCCAGATCTATTTGAAATTTGAAGGGGGTAATCCTACCGGTACCCAGAAGGATCGTATTGCTTTCGCCCAGGCCATGGACGCCCTGCGGCGGGGGTATGATACCATCACGGTGGCAACCTGTGGAAATTATGGTGTCGCCATCGCTTTGGCTGCCGGTTTTGCCGGGTTGAAGAGTCGAATTTACATTCCTGAAAATTACCATGCCAACCGGATGAAAGAAATGACCGATTTAGAGGCAGCCATTATTCGAATAAAAGGTGATTATGAGCACTCCGTTGAAGCATCTTCTGAAGAGGCCCATAAACATGATTTTTATGATGCCAATCCCGGTGGCGACAACATGTTAACCCAGATGAAGGCATACGGCCGAATCGCCTATGAAATCTATGACGAACTGCGCGATGCCCCCCTGGCCGTCACCGTGCCCGTCTCCAATGGAACAACGCTGGCCGGGATCTACAGGGGATTTTTAAGCCTTTACCGGCGGGGTAAGATTTCACACATGCCGCGTATCGTTGCCGGATCTTCATTTCGCAAAAATCCGATCGTTCAGGCATACTTATACAACACCCCGTCATGTGAAGATCTCAATCCCCAAAAAATCCATGAGACCAGCATAAACGAGCCGCTGATTAACTGGCATTCCATCGACGGAGATCATGCCCTCGATGCCATCCGCCAAACCGGGGGGTGGGCTTCCGATGCATCCGACAAAGCCATGCGCACTTACTCGCGCCTCATTCGTGAAAAGGAGGGTCTGCAGGTGCTGCCGGCTTCAACTGCAGGCCTGATCGCCTTGATGAACAAACATGCAAAGAAACCATTGCCGGCTGATCGGTATGTTGTCGTATTAACCGGGAGAAAATCATGAATTCAGCACGGATGGAGCCATGACACCATGCCCAACAAAGATAAAATCCAAAACAAAGAGGTACTTAACAAATCGGCTGACGACCCGCTTTCCATTCTCAAGGTCTTTGAACGTCTGGAAGTCGGTCCGGTTAAGCTGGAACCCAAACGACTGATCGCCCCCTATCGTCTGTTTTACAATGGAAAGATGGAGCAAACGGAGCTCATCTACAGTTACGAGGAAACCGTGTTTTATCCTGCCGAACCGGAATCCCAGAATCTGGCCGATATGATTGCCGCCCAGGTAGCGATAAACTACGGACTGTTTTGTGACGCTATTGTTTTCCATGGTCTTTATGATGACATCGACCGTCGGTTAATTCGAAATATGGCGGAAAATACGGCCCGGGAAATTTATGTAAAAAAATTTCTGGAACCCAACCTTTTTTTGGTTGGCCCAGCCGCTGGTCTGGTGCCTGAAAAACGGCAGAAATATCTATGGGCCGAATTACAATTTCCGGAAGCGCTTCGGAACAAAACGAAGTCCGCGTGGCAACTCTGGTCCACCCATAAAGACAAACACTGTATTCTTTCCAGCGGCGGCAAAGACAGCTTGTTGAGCTACGGTCTGCTCAACGAGATCGGCCGTGAGGTTCACCCGATTTTTGTCAATGAATCCGGACGGCACTGGTTCACCGCCCTCAATGCCTATCGCCATTTCAAAGAAAACATACCAAACACCGCCCGGGTCTGGGTGAACTCGGACCGGTTGTTCTCCTGGATGTTGCGTCGCATGCCGTTTATTCGCAAAGATTTTGATACCTTAAGATCTGATGAGTATCCTATCCGACTGTGGACGGTCGCTGTTTTCTTGTTTGGCGCATTGCCGCTTATGCGCAAACGGGGCATCGGGCGATTGCTCATCGGGGATGAGTTCGACACGTCGGTACGCAAAGTAAACCATGGTATCTCCCACTATGACGGCCTCTTCGATCAAAGCATCTATTTCGATCAAATCATCACAAACTATTTTAGGCGTAAAGGCTGGGCGATCAGCCAGTTTTCCATCCTGCGTCCGTTATCAGAGCTTCTGATCGAGAAGATTCTGGCCCTGCGATATCCTCAACTGCAGCAACATCAGACTTCCTGTCATGCTACCCACAAAGAAGCGGACCGTATCTATCCCTGCGGCAAATGTGAGAAATGTCGCCGGATCGCCAGCATGCTGTTGGCGCTTGATGTGGATCCTGCGCACTGTGGCTACCGGTCGTCTCAAGTTGAAAACGCGTTGACAGGGTTTATCCAAAAGGGCGTCACTCAGGAATCCAGCGGAATGCGCCAGCTAGGATTCATGCTGATGCAGAAGGGACTGATTGATGTGCCACAAAATCGGAAGAAAATGTTCAACGAGCAACCGAAAGTTTTGAATCTGCGGTACGATCCCAAGGTTTCACCGATGAATTCCATACCGATGGATTTGAGGATACCCCTGCTGCGGATTTTTATGCAATACACGGACGGAGCCATGCGCCGTATCGGGAAAAAATGGACGCAGTTTGATCCCCTGAATGATTCGAGTTTGCATCAAACCTTTGCCTTTGAGCTCGATATAGCCGGGCAGAGCGTTACCCGCAAAGAAAAAGACCAGACCGCAGATCGGCACCAGCATTTGTGGGGAGAACTCACCTGGCCGGAGGCCAAAGAGCGTCTTCAGCAGGTGGACACCGCCCTGCTGCCGGTGGGGTCCGTCGAGCAGCATGGTCCGCATCTGACCTTGGACACCGACGCCTTTGATGCAAATTATCTGGCGCTTCGGATCGCAGACGCTTGCAGTGATCCCAAACCGCTGGTACTGCCGCACATATCTTACGGCGTTTCATACCACCACGATGAATTTAAGGGAACTGTCAGCATTTCCAACGACACGCTGGCCAAACTGGTGTATGACATCGGCATCAGCGTGTCCCGCAACGGCATTAAGAAATTGGTGATCATTAACGGACATGGTGGCAACAGCCCGGCCCTGAATTATGCCGCCCAAATGATCAATCGTGATGCCCACATTTTTGTGTGCGTGGACACCGGGGAGACCAGCGATGTGGATATTTATGCGCTGGTGGAGACACCCAACGATGTCCATGCCGGAGAAATCGAAACCAGCACCGCTCTGGCGGTGCGGCCCCATCTCGTCAAGATGGATCAGGCCCGCAGGGAAGTGCCGGAGTTTTCCAGCCGTTATCTGGATTTTACTTCCAAACGCGGCGTTTTATGGTACGCCTACACGCGTAAAATTTCGAGCAGCGGGGTCATGGGAGATCCGACCAAGGCCAATGCCGAAAAAGGCAAAAAAATCTGGGAGATGATGATTACCCATCTGGTTGGGCTGGTGGAAGATCTGAAATCGATGACGTTGGAAGAAATACATCATCGGAGATACTGAAAGCGGATTTAGCCGGTATCCATATTCACTTGAAGATTCTTCCGTATTATCGCTTCTGGTTCATTATGCATTACCCTCCCTTCCGTTAGGGTTGATCTGTTTTTTATTGAACATCCCTTTCTTTTTGAATAACAGGAAACCGATGGTTGAAAATAGGCACAGTATGAAAAAGCACATCAGAATCGTTATTTTTTTTTCTCTCATAACTTTTCATCTTACTGGCATTCCCCATGCCCAGTCTTCAGGAAAAGATAAGCAACTTGTCGGCTGGGTGGAATATGTGACGATCCTTCCGGAGAACCTGAAAATCAAAGCCAAGCTGGACACCGGTGCCAGAAACTCGTCCTTGAATGCCGTTAATATCGTTGAAATTAAGCGCGGTGGTGATACATTCGTACGATTTGATCTCATCAACTGGAAAGGGCGAACGGAGACCATTGAGGCAAAAGTGATCCGGATTACGAAAATTAAAAAGCATAATTCTGAACCTGACCGTCGCCCGGTTATCCAGATTAACATCTGCCTGGGGAAGTTCTACAAAGAAGTTGAAGTCAATTTGGTAAATCGCAGCAATTTTAATTATCAAATGTTAATAGGACGCAGCTTTCTTAAAGGTGAATTCGCGGTAGATCCCTCAAAAACCTTTACCATCAAAACGGACTGTCGAAAGGTTCTGCCCAATGAATAAAAGGCACCTCTATTTGCTTGCCGGATCTCTGACGGCCATCGGTTTATTCCTTTTTTTTTACAAATTGTTTGTGATGGATTTTCCGCTGGTTCCCGAAGCAAAATCCTATATTTGGAACATCGAAGCCCACCTTACCTTTGAAGCCGGTAATAAGCCGGTTAAAGCTTCGATGTTCGTTCCGCGAAATTCACACCGCTTTACCATTATGAATGAAAATTTTGTCTCCAAAGGTTACGGCGTCAGCATTGCCAACGAAAATGGCAAGCGCCGGGTCGTCTGGTCGATTCGAAAGGCAAAAGGTTCCCAAAGCCTGTATTATCGTGCAACCGTCATTCGAATGGACAGAGATGTGTTACCGCAAAAACTGGCGCCAGCAAAGCAAAAGAAGCCGAATTTTGAGGGGGCTTACCTGGAGGCATCCAAAGCACTCATCACTGAAGTACGTGAAAAGTCAGCCGACATGGACAGTCTGGTGACTGGTTTGTTCAAGCGGCTGAACACCCCTGAACCGGGGGATAGTGCCGCGTTGCTTTTAGGCAAAAAGGCCACGGTTCAAAAAAAGGTTGATCTTGCCGTTCAGTTGCTGGCCCTGGCCGGCATCCACGCCCGCACCGTCCACGGCATTCGCCTGGAAGAGCAGCGAGGTGAAGCCCCGGTCGTCCGCTGGCTGGAAGTCTATGAAAATGATAGCTGGATATCCTACGAACCTGCCACAGGGGGACGGGGTGTTCCGGAAGATTATCTGGCCTGGTGGCATGGTATGGAAGAACTGGTGCAGGCTCAGGGAGTAAAAAGGCTGCAGGTCTCATTATCGGTAGTGCGCAGTGAGGAAGCGGCCCTGCAACTCGCTGTTGAGAAAGGAATTCTCAAAAAACCCATTTTGCTGGATTTTTCTCTGTTCAGCCTTCCGATTCAGACCCAGGCCGTATATCGGGTGGTATTGCTGGTCCCGATCGGTGTTTTGTTTCTGGTTATTCTTCGCAACGTGATCGGTATTCGCACCTTCGGTACATTTATGCCCGTTCTCATGGCCCTTTCATTTCGGGAAACTCAGCTGGTATGGGGGATTTTTTTGTTTACAGCCTTAATCGGAATCGGGCTTCTCATTCGTTTTTATCTCGAGCACTTAAAACTCCTCGTCGTACCACGGCTGGCGGCCATCTTAATTGTGGTGATCGGTCTGATGGCCATTCTCAGTGTGCTGACCCACAAACTGGGTCTGGAGCGCGGTATCTCCGTAGCCCTTTTCCCCATGGTCATTTTAGCCATGACCATTGAAAGAATGTCCATCGTTTGGGAAGAACTCGGAGCTATGGATGCGATAAAACAGGGGATCGGATCTCTGATCGCCGCAACGATCGCTTATCTGATAATGAGCATCAAATACGTTGAGCACCTGGTGTTCGTGTTTCCCGAAATTTTACTGATTTTACTTGCCGCAACCCTATTGCTGGGACGATATTCCGGATTCAGGTTGCTGGAACTTCGCCGTTTCAAGGCATTGACTGATATTAAATCTGATGTTTAGGATAAAAAAACAATTAACTGCAATGGGTGTGCTGGGCATCAACCAGCGCAACGCCGAATATACATTGAGATACAATCCGCGTTACCTGTATCCTCTGGTGGATGACAAGCTGCAGACCAAAGAAGTTGCATTAAAAGCCGGCCTTGCCGTGCCTGAGCTTTACGGGGTGGTGGAGACCGAATACCAGGTCCGGCATCTCGACGATCTGCTGAGACTGTATTCGGATTTTGCTATCAAACCATCGAGAGGTTCGGGCGGTGAGGGCATCCTGGTCGTTTCAGGACGCACCAAAGAATTATATCGCAAGATTGACGGGATGCTGTTGAGTTCTGAGGAGATTGGTTATCATCTGTTCAATATCATCAGCGGTATCTACAGCCTGGGCGGTCAACCGGACAAGGCCTTAATCGAATACCGGGTGCGATTCGATCCGGTAGTCGAAGCCATCAGCTATCTCGGCGTGCCGGATATCCGGGTGATTGTGTTTTTGGGTGTGCCGGTGATGTCCATGGTTCGGCTGCCAACCCGCATGTCCGGCGGCAAAGCGAATCTGCATCAGGGAGCGATTGGAGCCGGCATCGATATCGCAAACGGCACCACACTTTCGGCGGTCTGGCGAAATAAAATTGTTAACGGGCACCCGGATACTGGAAACCCTGTAACCGGTATCCGAATTCCGCACTGGAATACGCTGCTTCATATTGCGGCCCGCTGCCATGAGTTGAGTGGTTTGGGATATATCGGTGTGGATCTTGTGCTGGATAAAGATAAGGGCCCCTTAATTTTAGAGCTGAATGCACGACCGGGCCTCAGTATCCAAATCGCCAACCGATCAGGCCTGCTACCGCGTTTAAAGCTGGTTGAACAGCATCACCATGACCTGAAGGCGATTGAGGAGCGAGTTGCATTTTCGAAACAGTATTTTTGCGCAGGGCCATGATTCAATATCTTGAAATATTTGCAACTAGCATCTTGAATTTTTGTCATGTCTTTGTTCATATCCGGACTTTCGTTTTCTTCAGCTCAATTGCTGGCTTTCTCCAAACTTGGTATTATTGGCGGGTCTGTTGTATCCGGTGTCTTAGGCTTGGCAGTGCTGAATTTCTTTGGACGCGCTAAAAAATAACATACCAAAAAATTCTTAAGGGAGATGACGATGTTAAGAAATATACTTTTTATTTGCCTAATTCTGATAGTCCTGATCACCGTGTTTCAAAACACTCAGGTAGTAGAATTTCGTTTTCTCGTCTGGACCATTTCACTGTCAAGAGCATTAATGCTCTTTGGAGCTCTGGCTATAGGCTTTGTGGCCGGTTGGTTGATGAGAGTGCCGAAACAAAAGAAAGAACAACAGGGGCAAAGCAAAAGAAAAAAATGAAATCCTAAATCAAAAGAATGCAGCCCATAGAAAATTTACATAGAGGAGGAACAATTCCATGGTGCTCAAAAAACAGATTATTTTTATTATTACTCTTTTTTCCCTGTCAGTGTCCTTAAATTCAATTGCCCCGGCCGATGACAGAGCCAGGGACCGTGCCACGCTTCGCGGTATCCAATCGGTAATTGTAAAGGTTCACACCTGGGAACCTGAGTGG
>CALZJV010000205.1 GCA_945787595.1 uncultured Desulfobacterales bacterium
AAATAAATAAAGGCTATTACTTCGGTCTTTTAAATCCGAAATATCAAATACGAAGCACGAAACAGATTCGAATAACAAAAAATATCAATTACAAAAAATCAAGAATCGTTAGGCCATTCACCGCAACAAAATAGTTCAATACGTTTGTATTATCCGGCTTTGTACTTCTATCCTCTTGGTTTTAAGTTTTTGAACATTAGAATTTCGGACTTTCCATGGTTTCGCTGTTTTCTCCCCAAGTCGGTAAACCCTTTACGGGTCCACCACTGGAAGTGGTGGCTTAATATCGGAGCTACATCAAGCCTATCAGAAAACCCTGAACGCCCACAAACTAAGCAGCACCAAGATAAGCCTTTTGTACCTGTTTATCCTTGCTCAATGCTTCCGCAGTGTCAGAACCTGTTATATGTCCATTGTCCAGCAGATAACCTCTATCGGCGATGGCAAGACTCTGTTTGGCATTTTGTTCTACGAGAAAGATGCCTACACCAGTCTCCTTGATACGGGCAAGGATACGAAAAAGTTCCTTACAGAGGAGAGGCGACAAACCCAGGGAGGGTTCATCCAGCATCAAGATCGATGGATTGGACATCATCGCCCTCCCGATTGCCACCATCTGCTGCTCACCTCCACTCATGGTCCTTGCCACTTGATTTCGACGTGCCCCTAATATGGGAAATAATCCCAGAACCAGGTCCATATTTGCCGATTGCCTCTGCCTGGCTCTCTTTGGATGAGCCCCAAGAACGAGATTTTCGTGGACCTTCAGGTCACCAAAGATGCCCCGCCCTTCAGGTACGAGCGCGATACCGACTTCGACAATCTCATGGGGGGCAAGATGTGTAATATCTCTTCCCTCAAGAAAAACAGCACTGTTTTTCATTTTTGGCGCCAGGCCTGAGATAGCACGCAGCAAGGTGCTCTTACCCGCACCGTTCGCACCGAGCATCACAACGATTTCCCCTTTGGAAACATTCAATGAGACATTTTCAACAGCCCGATGTTGGCCGTAGTAAACTGACATCTGTTTGGTCTCAAGCATCTGACTCTCCTAGATAGGCCTGTATGACTTTCGGGTCAGCCAACACATCTTTTGGAGAGCCTTCGGCTATCTTGACGCCGCTGTTCATGACCACGCACCGGTCACACAAGCTGCGTATGGCATCCATAACATGTTCCACAATAATGATCGTTCGACCTTCGGTCCGCAATTCCTCAATTAGAGAAATCCCTGTTTGCAGTTCAGTCGGGTTCAGTCCGGCCAACCACTCGTCAAGAAGAAGGACTCTGGGATCAGCAGCCAAAGCTCTTGCCAACTCAACCCGCTTCTGATCGATATAAGTTAAAGAGGATATAGGCGCATCTTTTACATGTTCCAGGCCGACCCTGTCGAGCAGTTCTCGCGCGAACTTGCCCAAGCGCCTTCCCCATAGCCGGCGATGTCCAAACACGCCACCAGCAGCCACATTTTCCAAAACCGTTAATGTTGGAAGGATGCGTACCAGTTGAAATGTACGCGCAACACCTTTCTTCGAAATACGATTCGCCGGTAGTCCTGATATTTCTTCTTCATAAAGGGATATCTCTCCGGATGTTGGTTTTAGGGCGCCTGAGATGAGATTCAACATAGTCGTTTTGCCCGAACCATTCGGGCCTATCAGTCCTAATACTTCATGATCCCTGAGATCGAATGACATATCGAAGACAGCCACAATACCTCCAAAATTCTTGATGATATCTCGTACGCTTAATGCAGCTTTGCGCGTCATCGTCCAATCCTATGTACTTACTTCCACTTTTTGATAAAATTTTCCACGAGTCCTGCGACGCCATTAGGGATGAAATATACAATAAGAAGAAATGCTGATCCCAGCAACAGAGTGGTCTGATTGGGGAAGGTGCCTGAAATCAGGTCCCATAGGAGGGTGAAAGGAATTACCCCTAAAATCGGTCCCCACAACCGATGCATTCCCCCTAGCAATGCCATAATAACAACCTGGAAGGAGATCATCGGACTAAAGGCTATTGTCGGCTCTACATATGTCCAGCGGGGCGCTAAAACCGCACCAGTGATTGCTGCAAATGTACCTGAAATAATGAAAAGGATAACTTTGGATGAAGCCGTATCAATGCCGCAATGGGAGGCAACCATCTCATCGTTTCCAATAATTCGTAAGGCAAATCCCAGTCTTGAACGACCAATCCACCAGCCTACCAGAAAGACGATCGCCGCCAGGACCAATAATTGCCAATAGATCATTGATTCAGTAATATTGGTAAGGACATAAAGACCGCTGCTTGCACCCATAGTGGTCTGTACCCAAGTCATAATCTGCCGTATAAGCTCTGCCAGTCCCAGTGTAAAAATTACGAAATACACGCCCGATAGGCGTAAGGTAGCCAGACCGACGATGGCCGCGATAATCGCTCCAACCAGAGCTGCCAGGCCGATGAGCACGGGAAATGGAATAATCTCTATAAAACCCCCAACCACATACATACCAATTCCGAAAAACGCCGCACTGGCAAGGGAGATATAGTGAGTAGGTCCGGAGAACAATGCCCAGGATGTTGCTAAAACAGCATACATGGCAATGGTAACGCCAATGGATACCCAGTATCCTGAACGACTCAATGGGAGGAGTGCGACTATTGCAAATATCAGGATGCTGATAATAAAATTTCGTTTTTCTTTTCGAGTCAAGATGATTGTCTCCCGAAGAGACCCTGTGGTCTGAACAGCAGGATAAGGATGAACAGCAGATAAGCGGCAGCAAGGGTCAGGCCGGGATCGACCCAACTGGCAACAGCGGTTTCCGTCAAACCCAGAATGAGCGCTGCGATGATCGCACCCCGAATATCACCCACACCGCCCATGATAACAATGATAAGCGCTTTCATGGTGAAAACAACACCGATGGAGGCATCGAAAGTAAGAAACATACTTAGTAACGCACCACCCGCGGCGGTTACTGCCCCTCCCAGGGAAAAGGCCAGAGCCAATACCAGAGGCACATTGATGCCGACGAGCTCTGATGCCTGTGAACTGACTGCAACGGCCCTGAGGGTCATGCCGAATCGTGTCCTATAAATCCACAAATATAACACAATCCCCAGAAGAGCAGACATGAGGAACGCCATGATACGATTTAAGGCGTATGGTTTTCCTAAGATATTAAACGGTACGGATAGATAGGAGTAGTTAAAATATTCACCTCCAAATATTGCCAGCATCAAGCCAACCATAATGAAGGTTATTCCGAAAGTGGCAAGTATACTGTCTACCTCGAGTTGGCCATGGCTTTTGGCCCGACGAACAAGAGGCCTCAATAAATAGCGATAGAGGAGCCAGTTAAAAATAAACGCTAACGGCATAACAAAAAATATTGAAAGAACTGGACTTAACTGTGCCCCGCTATAAAGCCAAAAGGCTCCAAATGAACCTGCCACAAGAATTTCTCCGTTGGCGAGGTTCATGATCCTTGCGACGCCGTATTGCAGTTGCAGTCCCATTGCGATTAGCGCATAGGAACCCCCAAGAAGAAGTCCAATAATAATTACTTCAATCATCTAAACATATAACTAACCCGGCCAAACCGGAATTGAAAATTGAAGATTGCAAAGTGAATATTTAACGCAAAGTATAAGTGTCAGGTGTCAGGTGTCAGGGAGTCGAATAGCTCAATCCTGAAACCTGTACACTGACAACTGAAACCTTAAGTTGGTATAGATACCCGGCGTGTGATTGAAAGCCACGCCGGGTATATCTTTCAAATATATTACCAGCCGGTCTTCACCTTGACCGGTTTTGCCCCTGGCCTGCCTGTCGAACTGACTCCGTAAAACTTTCCACCCTGCCACTGGCCCACTGTCCAGAATTTTTCATTGTTCTGACTCTTGAATTTTACCGGACCGATGACTGTATCAAAAGAATTGCTTTTCAGGTAGGCAATTACAGCCTTGCGATCTTTAGAACCAACACCCTCGATAGCCTGTTCGAGAATTTGAAGGCTGGCATACATGACTGCACTGGCCCAGAAATCAGGCGCTTTTCCCGTCACCTCTTTGTGGGCCTTTATGTAAGTCTGCATCTCAGGTGTATCCGGATTGATCCCTCCTGCCCCCAAAATTCCTTCAGCCGACTTTCCGAACTTTCCGCCAAAAGCGGGAAATGCCGTAGCAACCGCGCTATAATAGGCCTTCACATTCAATCCCTCTATCTTCGCTTGTTCCGCAAGCCCGAAGGTGTCCGGCGGATACGACCATGCCACAAATGCGTCCGGGTTTGATGCCTTGGCACCCTTGACCACCGGTGAGAGATCCTGAGTGCCTAAGGGATAAGATTTGTCATAGACGATCTCGAAACCAGCCTTTTTGAAAGCGGGGCGTCCGGCATTGGCAAGCTCGATTCCAAAGGCATCCGCCACATTGACCATCGCCACACGATTGCTGATTTTTCCGTCATCCCGCATTTTTGACAGTATCTCGGCGACTGAACCGGCAAATGAGGTAGTGTCGCCTAAGGTAAAGAACATACTGGGATATCGCTTCGTCAATTCCGGAATCTTATCGGTAATCGCAGTCACAGCGATATTGGGGTAACCATACTTGGCAAAGATCGGCGCGGTAGCCAGAACCAATCCTGTTCCATAAGGTGGGATGACAAAATCCACCTTGTCCTGGTTCACCATTCGTTGGACGTTCTTTATCGCCTCCCCCGGTGTCGTGCGATCATCATATTCCACCAGCTCTATCTTGGCCTTTCCACTCTTAAGCTGCAGACCGCCACGGGCGTTAACCTGGTGGACCCAAAGCTTGATGTTCGGCCAATGCGTGACGGCTGTGCCGCCGGCCAGTGATCCTGTTTTTGCGGCCGATGCACCTATTTTGATCACATCGCCGGCCATAGCAGATCCGGCCATGGAAAACACAGCCGCAAAGGCCAATAGCACCATAATCTTTTTGAAAATGCTGTTTGACATGGTTTGTTTCTCCTTTCTTTAAATTTATGTAAATGCTTAACCCTCCTCACTTTTAAGAAATTCCTCAAATTACTTTGCCTTTAAGCCAACTGCTCAGCGACATAGTCAAGACCCAGTTCGCTTAACTTCTCGCGGGTGGGTGCACCTGTCTCCACATCCCAACCTCTGGCTGCATAGTACTCATCCAACATCTGAGTCAGTTCCTCTTTGCTAATAAAGTGCCCTTTGGAAGCCCCGGCTTTCAGAGGTTCCGTCAAAAGCCTTTCAGGCAGCGTGTCATCGGCACGGGTAAGCCCTTCGCGGGTGTTGAATGCTCTTGCCAGGTTATTGATTCGCTCGCCTACCTTAAGGATATCGTCCGGGGTATAAGTTAAACCTGTGACAGCCTCCATCAAGGATGCCGTATTCTGGGCCGCGATACCGACGACCGCCATATCCAGCAGGAAGGCACACATGGTGGGCGCATCGGTGGTAGCCGTGCGAATGTCCTGATTCCACTTGGTGAGCTCGCCTTTGCCATCAGCCGTAAAGCGGTCGACTTCGCGGGGCACGGGGATGCCAAAAACTTCCTGGAAGGCGTAACCCCTGCAGTGATCGGCACCGGTATAGGATGTTGCAAAATTGAGTCCGTGGGCCTTGGCGCCGCGCACATCATAGGCAGGCAGTTCCAAACCCTTGACGTGCATGGCATATTTTCCTGAGTCTTTTCCGATTTTTTCGGCGGCAATCTTAGATCCGTCTGCCAGCAGGCCGCCCAGCCCCTCACGATAGGCCATCTGTTTGAGGATCGCGATCATGGCCTCATCATTGCCGAAGTTCAGCTCAATTCCCCCGGTGTCCTCTTTGCTCAGAATACCTTTTTCATATAGCTCCATGGCAAAGGCGATCGTCACACCGGAAGAAATAGTATCCATTCCCAGTTCGTCAGCCAGACGGTCCGCCGCAATGACGGCATCTATGTTTTCAACCCCGGTGACGCCGCCATAAGAAAACATGGTCTCAAACTCGGGTCCCTCGGTGAGTATCCCGGCATAGGGCCCCTTTTGGGCCAGTTTTATCTGACTGCACCCCACCGGACACCCATAGCAGGCTTCGGACCCCACATTGCGTGTCATCTGGACCTCCACCCCGAGTTTGTCCACCGGCTCGTACTCACCCGTGGTCGAAAAATTCTTGGTCGGAAAAATTCCGATGGCACAAGTGTGGTCCACCACCATGGGGGTTCCGATTTTCGAAAAATTGGGATATAGAACGTGACTTTCTTTCATTGCTTTGGTCATTTCGCCTTTGGCGGTCTTTAGCTTATCCTTGTCGGCCACGGCGACCTCCCGGCTGCCCCGGATGGCAATGGCCTTGAGATTCTTGGACCCCATCACCGCCCCCAGCCCTTTACGTCCCACGGCCCGCCATTCATTGATGATGGAGGCTATTTTGATCTGGTTCTCGCCGGCCGGGCCGATACAGGCAATCCTGACATTCTGGTCTTTCAAATCGTTTTTGATGATTTGCTGGGTGTCCGTCGTTTTCATTCCCCACAGTTTCTTGGCACCCCTGAATTTGACCTCCCCGTCCTTGATCCATACATAGGTTGGTTTTTCAGCTTTGCCTTCGACGATCAGGGCGTCGTAACCCGCAAATTTGAGCTCAACGGGAAAGTGGCCGCCCGTCAATGCCATGCCCACCGCACCGGTAAGGGGTGATTTGCCGGTAACCGCCATCCGGCTGGCGCAGGGAATCGTGGTTCCGGAAAAGGGACCTGAAGCAAAAATAAGCTTGTTGTCCGGACCGAGTGCATCCGCCCCGGCCGGCACCTCATCGAATAAATACTTGATCCCAAACCCTGCCCCGCCGATGAAATCTTTTGCGACGTCCAGAGGCAAATCCTCTTCCGTTGCGCTTTGCTCCGTCAGGTTGATCCGCAGAATTTTGCCGGTATATCCGCCTTGATACATTTTACACCTCCATTTTTTTAGTTAGGTTAACTTCAGACCTCGTCATCTCGTTTACAATTGGGCCATATTATTTGGGCATCAACGCTGTACTAGTAATCGACCATGATGCTGGATACTGGATGTTTGATACTGGATTAACAAGGTATTCTGTCAATTTTATTAGTTATTAAAAGAAGAAGAGCGAAGCGAATCCTTATTCCAGCATCCAGTAACCAGTATCCAGTATCCTGGTTGTCAAATTTTCGTGCAATCGCTTTATATTAAGTGATTAAAGTAATCCGTTTAATCTGCGCAATCTGTGGATTAAACATGACCGTGCATATTGCAAAGTACATGCTGATACATGCCGCCGTCACAGGGGATGTTGGCGCCCCTGATCCAGCCGCTGCTGTCGCTGCACAGAAAGGCAATCACCGGCGCGATATCTTCCGGACGTCCCGCACGATCCATAATCTTCATGTCCTCTTCGGCACGTTCGCCCAGGGTTTCCAGAAAGTCCGGCAGAATCGGTGTATCGACCGGACCGGGACTGACGCAATTCATCCGTATGCCGCGATCACGCCAGGTCCAGCGGTTCATCATGGTCCATACGATGAGGGACTCTTTGCTAAAGAAGTAGGAGCGCCCACCCTCGTTGCCCACGCCGTTTTCGTCACAGAAGGCCTCTACTGCATTAAAATCCCTGTGCGCCAAGAAGGCCTTGATTTGCTCACCGGCCTGGGGCCAGCCAAGACCGGCCAGAGATGCCACGTTAACGATGGAGGCATTGTCATTCAACTTCCCGATCATCAGTTCAGTAAAATGCCTGAGTCCAAGGAAATTGACTTTTAGTACAGCCACCCGATCTTTGGTTGGCGGTAAACCGGCAATGTTGCACAGCGCATCGATTCCGCTCGCAACCGCATCAACTGCTGCCGCAATTGAGTCAGGATCGCCAAGATCGGCCCTAATGAATTGATCAACATTCTCTTTTGGCTCGTTACGATCAACACCGATAACCGTTGCACCCTGTGTTTTGAGTGTTTTTACGGTCTCTGCACCGATGCCTGAAGCCGCTCCCGTTACCACAATTTTTTTGTTTTCCAAGGACATCGTAGCCTCCTTTTTATTCTAGTTAAGGGTTATGATTCCATAAGATTCATAAAGAACTTCTAATCCGGATAGATCGGAAATGACGATTGAATATTGACGATTGAATATTTGTGGATGTCGCTCTCCGAGGCGTAGGCGCTACAACCCCTACGAGCCGGAGGCTTCGCTCCTTAAATCTTCAATATTCATTCGAAAATATTCAATCATTTGGAAAATATCATCCCCCTCCCACCGGGGGTAATATCAATATCTCGTCTTCGTCTTGAAGCACGGTCTCCATATTTTGCAACAGACTAATGCTGCGACCGTTTACCATCAACCCGATATGAGCAAGCAGCTTAGAGCCATCCGGTTCAAACAAGCGGCTTGCCAGTTCATCTCCCCAGCTGTTCGTTAGTTCTGCGAGAAAATTGCCGACAGTACTGCCCTCGGCCAGGGACACTTCAAAGCGTCCCTGGCCGAAAATCTTCGTAAATTCCAATATGGTTCGAACTTTTACACGGATCAATGCCACCCCTCATTGGAACTGGAATAATGGGAAGTTGGAATCTTGGAATGATGGGTTTAAAAAAACCAGTATTCAACACGCATATGATTTCATTAATTTACTTGTTTTGATGGTGTATTTGCACGAAAGAAAGTCAGAAGATAGATGTTTGGTGAGCATCATCAAAAAAATTAGATTCAACATTTCTGCTTCTATAATAGTCCATTTTCAACTTTTCATGCCCAATATTCCAACATTCCACAATTCCATCATTCCATACGACTCATCAAGAAGATTACCGAAAAAACATTGTGATTCCAATAAGTTGTAGAAATTCTAATATATTAAATTAATTGGTTTCATACTTGTAATAACCGCGAGCAACGCGGTAGCGCGCCACCTGTTGTCCGCCCAACCACAACTGCATTATTTTGGAGTCTCTTAAATATTTCTCCAGATGGTACTCCGGTGAGATGCCGTTGGATCCCATCAATTCGGCGGCCTTGTTGGCAACCCACACGCCGGTGTCGGCCGCAAATATTTTGACGGCCGAGGCCTTTGAAACGATTTTGGGAGAAAACGGAGGGCCATAGACTTCCGGCATGTCCAGCATCGCGGACAGGTTATAGACAGCTGCCCGGGTCATTTCGACGCGGATGGCCATATAGTACCCTTTATTTTCTTCAGGGGTTCCTCAGTATTACAGCGACACTTTTGATTTAATTGAGTTATCTATCATCTAACAATGATTGAATATGGGTTTATAACGCAACGAACGGATTTGGTCAAATTTAACAGTTTCTTGGTCATCATTATACTACATGACCCCGAATCGCCAGACCTCCCAACACTCTTTACTGCCGATACAGACTTCTTTATCGATTTACACCAGCCCCTTTTCATTTCGAGAAATGGCCTCTCAACCGGTCAAGCCTCCTTGCAGGGTGCGTTGGCGCAATGGTGTCAGTAATCAGAGTAGAAATCGGCGGAGGGTCTTACAGCAGGGAAGACCTAAAAAAGGGTGCATGGTTGGAGGTAAACACCGGTGGGTCGTGGCGGATGATAGGGGCAATGGCTGGATGCCGCCTGAATTTGTTTTCCAAAAACTTACGGATATGCTGCCGATGCCACCCCGTCGGATGCTCAAAGCGCCGGTAAAGGAACAAATCACCGCTGTCCAGGGGCGTCGTATCCAGCGCATCTTTTTGTGGACCAAAGGCTGGT
>CALZJV010000206.1 GCA_945787595.1 uncultured Desulfobacterales bacterium
GCGGTTAAAAAGAGAAGGGCTATTTAATACCAATTTTGTAGATAAAAAAATAAAGGAGCACCTTTCCGGACAGGTAAACCACCAGTATCGATTGTGGTCACTGTTGATGTGGGAAATGTGGCAGGAAAGGTGGCTCTAGTTCATTAGCTGCTTGCGTGCCGAATAAAGCAGCTATTCCGGTTAGGTTTTCATAGAACATGAATAGGCCTATCAGAATCCTGCGTCTGATTGCACGTTTAAACATCGGCGGGCCGGCTATCCAGGCAATTACACTGAGCAGTGAGCTTCCCGGCGATCGCTACCAAACCCTGCTGGTGTGCGGCAGCTTAGGCCCCGGCGAGGGGGATATGACATACCTTGCGGTTGATAAATGGCTTCACCGGTTTGTTGTCAAAGAGCTCGGCCGCAATATATCTCTGCTTGATGATTTGAAATCGCTTTTTATTATACGAAAAATTATCAAACACTTTAAACCGGACATAGTCCATACCCATACGGCCAAGGCGGGAACCCTGGGACGACTGGCTGTGTTAAGTTTGAGAACGCCTTTTTTATTATCAAAGAAGATCCGGGTGTATCATACATTTCATGGTCACACCTTTCACAGCTACTTCAACCGGCTAAAGACTTTTATTTTTATTCTGGTTGAAAGATTTCTTGCCCGGTTTACCGATAGCATCATCGTGGTCAGCGAACAGCAAAAAAAAGATATTTGCGACACCTTTAAAATCGCGGATGAAAAGAAGGTGCAAATCATACGGTTGGGATTTGATCTTTCAGTCTATGAAAAAAATAAGCCTAAAGAGAGAATCCTTGTGAAAAATAACGACTCTTGCAAAAACCCTGAGTCATTGCGAGTGGGTATTGTCGGACGGCTGACCCCCATCAAAAACCATTTTATGTTGCTTGAGGCCATAAATTATTTGAGGGTGTCGGCCAAAATTGATCGTTTCAAATTTATTGTGGTCGGTGATGGCGAGTTAAAAACCATACTGATGAAAGCAGCCGAAAAATTGAATGTGAGGGATGCTATATCTTTCAGGGGATGGCAAAAAGATATGCCTGCGGTCTATTCAAAACTCGATGCCGTTGTCCTTACGTCAAAAAATGAGGGGACACCGGTGGCCATCATCGAGGCGATGGCTGCCTCAAGACCGGTGGTTGCCACAGCTGTAGGGGGGGTACCGGATTTGATCGGTAGCGTTCTGGAAAAAAAACCTGATGGATTCCAGATTGGAGAGAGAGGTCTGATTTTGCCATCGGAAAATGCCAAAGCTTTGGCCGCAGCACTGTTGTTTGTACTGGAAAACCGAAAAGACTTGAAGCCAATGATCCGGCGCGCCCAAGAATTCGCAGTTGCCAATTACTCCCAGCAAAGACTGCTGAACGACATAAAGACATTATATGAAACCAACCATCATTAGAATAGGTTATTTCAACCGCATTCCTAACATTTTATAGGGAGTATACATGCGAGTATTAATTACAGGCGGCGCCGGTTTTATCGGGTCTCATCTGGCCGAGGCCTACCTTGAGCGAGGAGATGAGGTATACATCATTGACAATCTTTCCACCGGATCATTGGAAAACATCGATTTTCTTCAAAAGGACGATCGTTTCCGGGACAGATTATTTGTACGCACGGATACCATTCTCAACCACGAAACCATGATGGAATTAACCGGTATTTGTGATACTGTTTTCCATCTGGCAGCCGCGGTAGGGGTTCAGTACATCCTGGATAATCCTCTGGAATCGATTAAAACCAATATCCAGGGAACCGAAAAGGTTCTCGAGCTTTGCGCCAAGTTCAGGAAAAAGGTTCTCATCGCGTCGTCGTCGGAAGTTTATGGCAAGCACACCCATGCGCCCCTGGTCGAAACCGATAATATTATTTATGGGCCATCCAGCAAATTCAGATGGAGCTATGCAGCGTCCAAACTCATGGATGAATTTACAGCCCTGGCCTATTTTAGAACCGGCGGACTGAAGGTTACCATAGCCCGATTGTTTAATACGATCGGGACCCGACAGACCGGTACTTATGGTATGGTAGTCCCCAGATTCATAGCTCAGGCCTTGAATAATGATCCGTTAACGGTCTATGGGGATGGTTTGCAAACCCGGACATTTACCGGAGTAAAGGATGTTGTTCAGGTGTTTATGGCACTAATGGAAAAGGATGAATCTTTTGGGCAGGTGTTTAATATCGGCGGTATCGAAGAAATATCCATGCTGGATCTGGCCAAAAAAATAATAGCTCTGACAGGATCTAAATCAGAAATTGTTTTGATTCCCTATGAAAAAGCGTATCAAGCGGATTTTGAGGATATGATGCGCAGAGTCCCGAGCGTTGAAAAAGTAGCACGTCTGATTGGTTTTAAGCCCCATGTCAATCTTGATGATATTCTTCTGGAAGTTGTAACGTTCATGAGAAAAGATATTTGATGCAATTTTTAATACCTTCAGTAGCATTTCTATTATGTCTTGTTGCCACGCCGGTGGTTCGTGCAATTGCGCTGAGAAAAGGCTGGATTGCCTATCCCTCAAAGCAAAGGTGGCATAAAAAGCCCACAGCTCTGCTGGGAGGTGTTGCCATCTACCTTGGCATAGCCACCGCGCTTTTTTTTATGGCAGATTTTCCCACTATTTTGCCTCACTTTTTCAGAACTTCAGATTCTGTGAATCTACCCTCGTTGGGCGCGGTAATCTGGCTGGGCATGACCTTCTTATTTTTTCTGGGGCTGCTGGATGATTTCTTACATATTAAGCCCCAGACCAAGCTGGTGGGCCAAATCCTGGTTGCACTGCTGGTTACCTTTTTGGGATTCCGGCTTCACTGGTTTACATCTTTGACACTGGACACCATGGTTACCATTGCCTGGATAGTAGGGATCACCAATGCCTTTAATCTGCTGGATAATATGGACGGGCTTTGTGCCGGTACAGGATTTATTGCCGCAGTGTTTCTGGCCATTCTGTTTTGGGTGCCAATACCGGAGGCTGCATTCATAGCCATGTCTGTTGCCGGGGCCTTAGCCGCATTTTTAATTTATAATTTCAATCCCGCCACAATTTTTATGGGCGATTGCGGCAGCCTTGTGATCGGCTTTACCCTGGCGGTTTTAAGCCTTTACTTTTCTGAAATCCAGGGCGTCCAGGCGCTGTCTAACTTCGCAGTGCCGCTAATTTTACTTCTGGTGCCGATTTTCGATACTACTCTGGTTACATTGATCCGGTTGTTAAGCGGTCGCAAAGCTTCCGTAGGCGGCAGAGATCATACATCCCACCGCCTGGTTTTGATGGGATTCAGTGAAAAGAATGCAGTATTGTTTTTATACAGCATCGCCACTGTTGCCGGGATTTCCGCCATGTTTGTAAGCAGAAGCGATACCTTAACATCGCCGATGATTATTATCCCGCTTGCCCTGGCAATTATTTTGATGGGAATTTATCTGGCCCAATTACGTGTATACCCTGAAAAAGAATTTTCACTCTTGCGGGAGCGTTCGTATACACCGATTTTAATTGAATTGACTTATAAGCGTCAACTTATACAAGTCATATTAGATTTGAGCTTGATCGCCTTTTCATATTACCTTTCTTATCGCCTTCGTTTCTCCTCTGCTGACTTTTTCTTTTATTTTAAAGTGTTTTTGCATTCACTACCCACCGTGATTGCCTGCAAATTTGTGGCGTTTTTTGCAATGAGGACTTACAAGGGTATCTGGGGATCCATGGGTTCCAGTGATATTTTTGTCTTGGTTAAGGCTTCTTCGCTGGCCACCTTGCTGTCGGTTGCAGCAGTTACTTTTATTTACCGCTTTACTGACTTTTCGAAAGGCATCTTTGTCATTGACTGGCTGTTGACAACCACTTTTCTAGTGGGAACAAGAGGATCTTTCCGAATTTTCCTTGATACGGTTAAACGCAAAACAATGGGTGGTGAAAAAACGTTGATTTACGGGGCCGGTCGCGGTGGTGAACTGCTGTTGCGTGAATTGTTGAATAATAAAAAGCTGAATATCCAACCGGTGGGGTTCATTGATGATGATAACTTAAAAACCGGCAAGCGTCTACAGGGCTTTCCGATTTTGGGTGCTTTCAAGGACCTCGAGACGCTTTTGAAAAAATACGGGATAGGCAGCTTGCTGATTTCTTTTAACCATAAGGATCCAGAACAATTGCAAATGTTAAAAAGGTTCTGTAAACTGAATAACCTGCATTTGAAACAGTTCTCGATAAATGTCGCAGACATTGATCTTGAGATCTGAGCAGCTGCAACTAATAAAGACAATATTAACCTTTGTTGCAAAAGTCGGAGGGCTTCAGAGCCAAGGCGTCAAGGGTGAAGTTGTAGTCGTTTACCGCGAATCCTTGACAACACAGGATCTGAAGTTCTCCGGCTTTCCGCGCTGTTTCAGGATAAACAACATGGCAAAATCGACCCCATCCATCTTGTCCCGTCGTAGCTCGAAGAGCGGAGTCGGATGAATTCACCAGCGGGGTATCTAGAAGATGGTGCTTTGACTCTGATATCGGGTATAATAACCGACCACTAGCTATTCTTTGCCATGTTGTTTGTGCGAGATTGGGGTTAAGTATAGATGCGTCTACTGTTTGTCATCACTGAACTTGATGAGGGTGGCGCTGAACAGGTCTTTGAACGGGTTGTGGGAGCTGCCGCAAAGAAACATGAAGTCGGCGTCGTTTGCCTGTTTCATAAAGACGGAAGCGTCGGACAACGCATACAGAAAAATGGGATGCCGGTGGAAGAGCTCGGCATAACCGGTTTGTCTACCCTGTATCGAGCCCGAAGGCTTAGCCGCATCATGGTATCGTTCCAGCCCGACCTAATACACTCCTGGCTATTTCACGCCAACGTAATCACACGCGTTATAGCACCACGAAGAATCCCTGTGATTTCTTCCTTGCGCGTCGCGGAACCACGAAGATCACACCTGTGGCTGGAACGTCTGACCAGAAAGCGGTGCAGCCGGTTTCTTTGCGTTTCCCAGCCAGTAGCGGAACTGGCAATATCTCGCATCGGCGTGTCGAGCAACAAATGTCTGGTTATTGAGAATGGAGTTGACTCGGAGCATTTTCTAAGTGCCCGTAGACTCCGGAAACTTCACAAGAAGGTAAAGGGGCTGACTGTTGCAAGAATTGCCCATCAGAAAGGAATTGACATTCTACTTCATGGGTTGGCAATGCTGCCCGTTACACTGGATTGGCAATGGCATTTCATCGGCGATATCACAGAAATCAACTACGCCAGGGAGCTGAAGCACTTTACCGTAAATGCCGGAATTGAAAAAAGAGTTGTGTGGCATGGTGGAGTTGACCCAGCCGGACTCTTGCAATTCTATCATGATGCAGATATGTTTGCTCTTCCCTCGCGATGGGAGGGACAAGCCAATGTTTTGCTGGAATCAGCGTCTGCCGGCCTCCCGGCCATTACCACTGAGCATGCAGGTTTTGCTAAAGACTGTCCGTTTGTAATTGTATCTCCGCATACACCCTCACAATGGGCGCATACAATCGCTGAGCTCTGTGCTTCTGAAAAGAAATATCAGATCATTGCAGACAGGGCAGTAGCATGGGCTGAGTCAAGAAGCTGGTCACCCATCCTTGCCAAGTATCTTCAGCTCTACACGCAATTTGACAAATCTGGCTGCAAATGAGCCCTTCAAACATCGGCGCATTCTTTGACTTTGATGAAACGCTGCTGGATATTGAAAGCAGTCGGCTGGGGTTCCATTACCTTTGGGAGCGGCGACTGGTGTCATTCGGCTTCATCCTGAAGGTCTTGACATTAAATTTTTTCTATAAACGCCATTGGCTTTCGGATGAGAAAATGGCCATGATGTTGATTAGATTCTACCGCAATAGACACCTGGAAGATTTTCAGCAGAGTGCCGCTGCTTTCTATCAGGACCATCTGAAGCCCCAC
Source organism: uncultured Desulfobacterales bacterium (assembly GCA_945787595.1). The sequence goes on from CALZJV010000206.1 coordinate 5,954, forward strand.
CTCGCGCCGAATATCCATGCACGGGTCAATGAACACCGGCGTCACGGTCACCGGTTGATCCTTGTTTCGGGTTCCGTTCGGTATATGCTTGAACCGGTGGCAGAAGACCTCGGATTTGATCATTTATTGTGTACCGATCTTGAAATCGGAGACGATGGTCTGTTGACCGGTCGTGCCAAAGGCCCTATTTGCCTCAATAGTAATAAACGGATACTGGCTGAAATGCTGGCCCGCAAGGTGAACATTGATCTTGCATCTTCCTACGCGTATGGGAATCACCAGTCGGATTTACCGTTGTTGGAATCAATCGGGCATCCTCATGTGGTTGAGCCGACTGACCCCCTCAAAAAGGTGGCCCTGGCCAAGAAGTGGCCTATTCTGACTTACAGATAAACCAGGGAGGTTCCAGGTTTGGGGCTCCGCCCTACGGGCTTCGACCCAACAAGCAGGGTTCAAAGTTCAAAGGTTACAATATCACTCTCCCGTAACCCGCAACGCGAAACACGCAACTAGATATCAGAGGACAGAAAACAGATGACAGAATACAGATTACGGATGCCGGAAATCAGATTGCATGGATATCATCCCCCCAACCCTTTTGATCCTCCTGCACCTTTCATTGAGCGATGTCTTACTCTATGCGCTATGCCCTTTTCTCTATGCCCTTTTTGCCCGTAACCCGCAACGCGAAACACGCAACCCGTAACCCGTAAATTTTTTGTGCCTTCGTGTCTTAGTGGCTGAGCTTTTAACTAGTCCTTTAAATTCTGTAAGGGCAGGGAACAAAGAGTACCCTGCCTTTTTTATTCTGATTAGCTTATGCAATTGCTACGTTTCATGATTTTAGGCGTCATCTGGCTTGCAGATATGGCAGGGATGGTCGCCATTGCTCCCATAGGAGAACACCCATTGCTGTTTTCTGTGCTATTCGGCCTTGGTCATGTACTGATGATTTTTTTGGTCAGATGGTTTCCGGAAAATATTGCACCGTATAAGGCTTTTGCAGCTATCTTTATTATAGGCCTCCTCGGCCGCTTTGTTTTCCTGTTATATCCGGTGGCAAACGATGTTTTTCGATATGTTTGGGAAGGCAGTATTCAAAATCTCGGGTTTAATCCTTATAATTACTCACCCCTCAGCCCGGCTTTGGCGGTGGTCGCGCGCGGTGACCTTCACGCCATCTGGCAGCAAATCAACCATCCGGAATTTTCCGCTGCCTATCCGCCGGTTGTTCTGCTGTTGTTCAGGATTCTTGCCTGGCTTAATCCGGACCCTTTCTTTTTCAAAGCCGTTATGATCGGGTTCGATATCGGCGTCATGATCATTTTGATGCTGATGATCAAACAACGTGGGGTTTTGCCATCCCGCCTGCTTCTGTATGCCGCCAATCCGCTGATCCTTTTATTTATCAGCGGGGAAGGGCATCTGGATATAATTCAGGTGTTTTTTTTGTGTCTGTCACTGTATCTTATCCTTTGGAAAAAGTCTCCTGTCACTGGTTTTTTGATGTTGGGTCTGGCGATCTTGTCGAAATATTTTGCTTTGGCAGCCTTGCCTTTTCTGGTGAGTGGGGAAAATCGAACCAAAAGCCTCGCAGTATTGATACCGTTGATATTCTATATTCCTTACATGGACGCCGGTGCCGGCATTTTTCGATCCCTGGCTGAATATGGGACCCATTTTCATTACAATGATTCCATGACGGTGTTGATTCGATATTTATTCGGCGGTCATTACGTTTTCATGTCCATTTGCTTTCTGGGGATCTGCCTTGTCTGGGTGTATTTGTTTGTGCATGATCAACTGCGCAGTGTCTATCTGGCCTTGGGCTGTCTGCTCGTTTTTCTTCCCACGCTTCACCTCTGGTATCTTGCATTAATTGCACCGTTTCTCGTTTTTTTCCCGTCACGGGCATGGTTGTATCTTCAAATAGCGGTTGCCGTTACCTTCTCTGTCAACGCCATTGAATTCAACACCGGCGTGTTTCGAGAGATCTCCTGGCTGAAACTGTTTGAATACGTTCCCTTTTATGGTCTTCTTTTATATGGTCTTTTTACGGACGGATTTCTTTTCCAGGGCAAGGCCTACGTCAAACCAAGATCTATTTCCGCTGTCATCCCTACCCTGAACGAGTCGAAAAGCTTGGTTCGATGCCTTGAATCCCTGAAAAATCGCACGGCCTTGAACGAGATAATTGTGGCCGACGGTGGTTCCATCGACGGAACCCCGGAAATTGCGGCAAAACTGGGAGCGCGGGTGGTCGAAAGTCCGAAGGGCAGGGGGCTCCAAATCAGAGAAGGGGTTGACGCCGCATCCGGCGATGTGATCGTTATCCTTCATGCGGACTGTATGGCGATAAAAGGTGTGTTTAATAGGATACTCGCCAAGCTCACGTCCGATCCCCACACAGTTGGCGGCGCGGTCGGGATGCAATTTGAAAGAAATAATTCAAAAACCATGGTGATTGCTTTCTTAAATAATATGCGAACGTTTTTGACCGGGATTTCCTTCGGCGATCAGGCCCAATTTTTCAGAGCCAAGGCCCTCGCCGCCGCAGGAGGATTTCCGTCAATGATGCTAATGGAGGATGTTGAATTATCATTGCGATTAAAAGCGGTCGGCAGACTCGCTTTTCTTCGAAAGGGGATATTAGTGTCCGGAAGACGATGGGCAGTCAATGGTTTTGCAGGCAATTTAATGACGGTATTCCATCTTTTCCCACGTTACTTGATTGAACGAAGATTTTTTCGAAGCAACACCCTGAAGCGGAATTATTATGACATCTACTATTCCGATAGGAAGACCCTATCCGGCAGAAAGCGGAATTGACCATTGAATATTTATGGATACGATGGGCCTCAGCACTCTCCATATCCCGCCAACCCGAGACCGCCAAGTCCCATTCCCCATTTTCACACGCCGATTTTTTTCCGAAAAGCATCAATGGTCGCTTGGTAATCCCGGCTGCCGAAAATGGCTGAACCCGCCACAAATGCGTCTACACCGGCAGCCGCAATATCGGCAATCGTTTTCTCGTTGACACCCCCGTCGATTTCGATCAGAGTCTTTAGATTTTTTCGCTGGATCAATTGACGCAGCGTTCTTACCTTATCAAGGCTGTTTTTGATGAAAGCCTGACCGCCGAACCCGGGGTTGACACTCATGAGAAGCACATAATCGACATTTTCAATGATCCATTCCAGTGTCTGAACCGGGGTTGAAGGATTCAGAACGACACCCGGTCGAGCGCCGCACTCGCGGATCAGCTGTACCGTGCGGTTGAGGTGTATGCAGGTTTCGATTTGCACGGATATCAGAGAGGCTCCGGCCTTGGCGAAAGCCGGTATGTAATTGTCCGGGTTTTCAATCATCAAATGCACATCGATCGGCAGCGAGGTTACCCGCCGGACCGCTTCGACAATCAATGGCCCGATGGTAATGTTGGGCACAAAATGACCGTCCATGACATCGGCATGGATCCAATCAGCGCCGGCCGACTCTACTGCCTTGATCTCGTTGCCAAGCTTGGAAAAGTCAGCCGACAAAATTGAAGGTGCGATCACTTTCATAAATAGCTCCGATTATTATTGGTTGAATTCATAAATTATTAAATGAGGGGTTGGGGAGTTTCTCAGAGCCGACCCGCTGCATGGATAATCGCCACCGAAACCGCATGAACTCGACCCTAAGGCCTCGTAATGAATGAACAGTAATCAAAATTCTCACCACGCTTCATACATCTGGGTTTTCACCAGCTCATCATCCTCAAAGATGAATGCCCTTGCATCCTGATCCCTTGGAACCATAACCCATATCTCTTCGCCAGGTTTGATGTAGTCGTCGAATATATCGACAGTTCCATCCTCGCTTTCTAATTCCACCCGGATCCTTTTTTTCAGGAATCCGTTTTTGACTCGGTGCTGCAACAGACTCCCGTACAATGGAGGGCGCAGGTGTGCTCTTATCGTTTTTCCGGGGTGGCGGTTGATCACCAGATTAATGGGACTATTTTCGCGGATTCGGTAGCCTGCCGGTGGTTCCTGGTTAATAATCATATTGCGGGGTTTGTGTTTATCAAAATGCGATCGGATCTCTCCGACCATCAGGTTGGTCTTTTCGATCATTAAGACGGCCTTATCCAGTGTCAGTCCGGCCAGCTCAGGCATCATGTAGGCGACAGGTCGAGGCCCCATGCTCACCAATAAATCTACCGGAGCCCCGCGCGCGATCATGGTGCCGGCAGCGGGTACCTGCTCAACAATATGGTCTTTTTCAACTGCCTTGATATAGGTATGTGTCAGATGTCCCTGGCTAATGCTGTTTTCCTCCATTATCATTCGAGCCTGTCGCTGCGAAAGAGAGATTAGATTGGGCATTAAAATATGTTGGGGACCTTTTGAAAGAATAATTCTGATATCCCGATCTTTCTTTACTTCCGATCCCGGGTCCGGTTCCTGGTAGGTAACATAGTTCTTCGGGAATTGCCGACTGTATTCCGACCCATTAACTTTGGTATTCAATTGCAGATCGGTCAACCGCTCAAGGGCGGTGACCACATCTTTTCCGACAAGGTCCGGCACGATCACGGTATCTTCGCTTTTGATGATAAAGGTCAGTGTTAAATAGGCACTGGCTCCGGCCACCGTCAAAAAGGCAATTGCCAAGGCTGCTATTTTTGCAAACTTTGTAATCATGAGATTCGTTGAAGTCGAACTGAAAAAAAACCGTCCATCTGAGTTAAACACGGGAAGGTCTTGAAATAGCCTTTGGAGACTGCCATTTTGCTGATTCCACTCGGAAGCGCCCCGCAGTCATCATCGATAACAAATTCGCCGTGGTTTTTCAAAAATTGATGAATTACCTCTTCATTTTCTTCGGGCTCCGGACTGCATACGGCATACATTAAATAGCCGTCCGCTTTGACAGCATGGGCTAAATTCTCCAGCAGGCGCACTTGCCTGGTTTTATATCGCGCTAACTTTTTTTCGGAGCGATGCCATTTTATATCCGGGTTGCGACGCATGACACCAAGTCCCGAGCAAGGTGCATCCAACAGAATACGGTCAAAGCCTTGGCGCGGTCTTTGCGGCACCCCATGTTCAAGATCGAGGCAAAGGGTTGATACGATAGAAATGCCCAGACGCTGCATTTCAGCTTCGAGCTGCCAAAGCTTTTGCGCGTTCATGTCCAATGCAACGACAGCACCTTTATTATTCATGAGTTGGGCAATATGACCGGTTTTGCCGCCCAGACCTGCGCAGGCGTCCAGAACGAATTCCCCCGGTCTCGGATCTAACAACAGTGACACCAGTTGCGCGGCTTCATCCTGAACCTGGAACCAACCGGCATCAAAGCCGCTGAGCTTTGGTATCGATGTCCCGGGGTTGAAAAAAGTGATACCATCCGGTGAATAAGGCGTTTGCTTTACGTCTTCAGCTTCGCTATCGAGTTTCAATAACAGTTTGCCTGGTGATATCTTGAGTGTATTGGTGCGAACGGTTATCGGAGGGATGGAATTAACGGCATCGCACAGGCTAGCCGTTTTTTTTTGACCATAACGCTGCAGCCATCTGCGGATGATCCATTCCGGAAACGATTTGCTGATCGCCAGAGCAGCACTTGCATATTTACGCATATCCGGAAAGGAAACATCTCGATACAGCCGTGAAGCCTTGCGCAACAAGGCGTTTACATACCCTACCACCCAGGGCGCACCAGACGCTTTGGCCATATCAACAGCGGCATTGACTGCTGCGGAATCAGGAATTCGATCCAGGTAAATAATCTGGAATAGGGCCAGCCGCAGGATATTCAAAACCCTCGGGTTGATTTTATTAAAACGGGTGCTGGAAAAATGGCAGACAATATAATCCAAGCGGCCCCTCCAGCGCAGTACCCCGTACACCAGGGTCTGCAGCAACGCTCGATCCCGCCGCGAGACCATCTGTCCACCTCGGGAATGGTCCTCCATGAGGGTGTCCAGGGTGCGCTGGCCTTGATCCAGGGTATTTAATATGACCAATGCAGTTTTTCGTGCATCAAGGGGCATGATAAACCGGAATTGACTATTGAATATTGACGAATGAATATTTGTGGATGTCGCTTCGCTCCGTCAATTCAATTTCTATTTGGCTGAATTTCCCCGCCAGTTGCTGCGATAAGATTTCTTTTCCATTAGATGATACCCGCGACTTACCGCGAAGGGTTCCTTGATGGTTTTTTTTATAATGGAAGAATTCCTTAAATATTCAATATTCATTCGAAAATATTCAATTATTTAAGGATGCTATCCCAGAACCGAACCCGGCGGTATCCCGTGTCCCCTCAGAAAATCTTTTATCAAGAGGCGTTTGCCCGAAGCACCCTGGATTTCTTCGATGCAAAGCACACCTTTGGCGGTGGCGACGCGTAACTCATCGGCAAATCCTTTTAGGACTGTACCGGGAAATTCTGTGATATCCATCGGCAGAGGACGGGATTTGAATACCTTCAGGCGTTTGTCGCCCAGAAAAGTATAAGCTCCCGGCCACGGAGTGACGCCCCGGATAAAATTTACCAGGGATTCAGCGGATTTGTTCCAGTTGATGAGACCGTCGTCTTTGGTCAGCATGGGCGCATAGCTGGCAAGGCTGTGATCCTGGGGCATGGATTGAATCCGATTGTCTTCAAATGCCTTTAAGGTATCAATGAGGATAGCCGCCCCTTTAAGGGCCAAACGTTCATACAGCGTACCAGCGGTATCATCCGGGTTGATGGCTTCTTTGGTGCTGAGCAGGACGTTTCCGGCGTCCAGCTCCTTTACCATGAGCATGCTGCACACCCCGGTTTCTTTTTCACCATTAATAATGGCCCATTGGATCTGTCGGCAAATTCTTCGGTCTTGATGGATGCCGGCTGGCTGACCTGATACCCCAGATCCAAAGCCATTCGCTTTACCGCCGGTGGGGTCACTTTACGGCCTCGTCCTCTGGGCCGATCGGGTGCTGTGACGACCATGGCGACATCATAACTGCTTTCATGCAGAGCGACGAGAGCAGGGACGGAAAATTGAGGCGTGCCCAAAAATATGATTTTGAATTTTTTTTTCACTTTTCTCGTAATTGCTTTTTAATCCGCCGTTTGTACATTTGCCTTTTCAAGGAGCTGATGTGCTCGATGAATAACTTGCCGTTTAAGTGATCGATTTCGTGCTGCAGAACGATGGCCAGAATTCCCTCGGCATCGATTTTTGAAGGGTTGCCATCCCGGTCAAGGCCTTCAACGGTTATGGAAGCCGTGCGTTTCACATCAGCCCTGAAGTCCGGAACGCTGAGACAGCCTTCATTTTCCGATACGATCTCTCCTTCTCTGGTAATAATCTTAGGATTGATCAGAACATGCAGGGAACGATTTTCATCTCTGGGGGAAACATCATAAATCAATACTCTCCTGTCCCAGCCGACCTGGATGGCGGCCAGACCGATCCCCGGCGCGTCGTACATGGTGAGGGCCATTTTATCGATCATTTCCTGAACCTTCCCGTCGATATTATCAAGCGGTTGGGTCGGTTGGCTCAGAAATTTATCCGGATATGATAGAATTTTAAGTTTGCTCATATCGTTATTTTTCAATTCTTTACTATACCTTGTGTTTTTCGGACGCGGGTTTGATGCACGAATTATGGCCTTGATTCCCGTTCGGTTGTTTGATTTTATCCTTAAATTCCCGGATCCTTGAATTCTTTACCTTCCAAAGACAATCGGCGTATGTTGACGCTGAGAATCATTGCCGATACAAAACCGATAAGGATTACCGGGATGACTTGAATGGCATGGTTTGCCAGCGTGAAACCAGCCGCATCTTTGGCGGAAATGCCAAATAGAGAAAGCGCGAACACCCCGCCTGCTTCCCAGAGTCCCCACCATCCGGGAACGGACGGCAGGGAAATAAAGATACAGATAATCACCATCACGGTGGTTATCTCAAGATATGTCAGGTTAATACCCGGGCTGCCGAGTGAAAATAGATAGTAAGAGCAGGCCTGCAGGCCCCAGATAAGAACTGAGTAACCGGCACACAAAAAGATTTTTTTCGGATATCTTATCAGCTCAAAACCCTGGGCGATATTTTTTAATATGTTGATGACGGGGTCACAAACTTTTTTTGCGACTGCGGTCTTAAACCGCTTTCCTGCAAAAAAGAACAATGACGGTGTCAGCAAAATCGCGCTGTACATAAAATTACGGACGCTGCCGATGCTGAACAATGCGATCCCCGCAATTAGCACCGCAGCAAGCTTAAGCATGGTATCAAATACGGTTTGAAGCGTTTCTTTGTCCAGCTGATAAGTGCCAAAGGCAACATATTGAGCGGGGTCTATTTTCAAGGCACCGGCAGTTAATATGAACAGTAATATCAATAGACAGATGTCAAATACCCGTTCCGCAACGACCGTGGCCAGACCGGTGGCAAAAGAAACTTTTTCCTCTTTTTGCAGAATTACTGGGCGGGCGACTTCACCAAGGCGACCCGGCAACACGCAATTGATCATAAAACCGATCATCAGGGGATGAAATGCACGCCAGAAATTTATCCTACGTGTTGATTCCAGTATGATCTGCCACCGCACCGCCCGCAACATGAAGGAAAGCACCGCGACCAGCACTGCCGGCAATACCCAAAAATAATTAATTGAGACCAGATATTTAAGAAGCTCGGCAATCGGAACATTTTTAAAAGCAAAATAGAGTGCTCCCGCCGATAATAAGACACCCCCGATAAAGGAGATGGTCATATTTTTTTTCATGCAGATAAAATTTCCCGGGCAGCGGCAATGTCCTTCTTAATTTGATCAATAAGATCTGAGATGTTCGAAAATTTTACCTCATCTCGTATACGTTTGATAAAATTCACCAGAATTTTCTCGCCATATATATCATCATTAAAATCAAAAATATGTACTTCGACCGTAAATTCATGATTTTCAAATGTCGGGCTGTACCCGATGTTTGCCACACCTTTATAGGGTTTACCGCGGCATTCTCCGGTAACTGCATAAATTCCGATTTTGGGACATAATTCGTCATGCAGATTAATATTGGCTGTCGGAATCCCAAGTAGTTTGCCGCCCCGATCACGCCCGGTGACCACCTGCCCTCTGATCTGATAATAGCGCCCCAGCATTTTTTCGGCCTGCTCCATCAAACCGTTCGTGACCAGTTGCCGGATTCTGGTACTGCTGATTCTGTCTGCATACGCTTTAGACATCCTGATCCAGTCCGCCACGATGACCTCAAAACCATATCTGGGGGCATAGGTTTTTAATAAAGCGATATTGCCTTCACGATTCTTGCCGAAACTGTAATCTTCACCCACCACAATGGCCTTCATACCGATTTTCGCGACCAATAAGTCCCTGACGAACGCTTCGGCCGATAGTGCTGCAAATTCCCGTGTGAATGGGATGCAGATGAGGACGTCGATGTGGGTGCGTCCAATCAACTCTGCTTTTTGCTCGTACAAGGTAATCAGGGGCGGGTGGCCGTTTTGCTTTAATACGCGAATCGGGTGAGGATCAAAGGTCATGGCAATCGATGTGCCACCGATATTTTCGGCGGTTTCGATAACTTCATGGAAAAGAGCCTGATGTCCGATATGGACGCCGTCAAAATTGCCGATGGTAATGACGGCGTTTTTAAATGGTTCGT
>CALZJV010000207.1:0-9650 GCA_945787595.1 uncultured Desulfobacterales bacterium
GGGATAAACCTGAACTGGGCAATCGATTTCTGATCGTCGTACTTGCCCTTCATGTCGCGTTTGCCGAGCTCGACCTTTTCCCGTGGTAGCTTTTTATAGGGGATCAGGCTGAGTAAATGCGAGATACAGTTAAGCCTTGCACGCCGCTTGTTGTCGGCATGGACGATGTACCATGGCGCCCAGCCGGCACTCGTGGCGGCCAGCATGTCGTCCCGCGCACGGGAGTAATCATACCAGCCTTTGAAAGACTCCACATCCATGGGGCTCAGTTTCCAGACCTTTCTTGGATCATCCATGCGGGCCTGAAAACGGCGTTCCTGCTCCTCCATGCTGATGTCAAACCAGTATTTGATGAGCTGGATGCCCGATTCAACCATCCAGCGTTCAAACATCGGTGCTTCCTCCAGGAAGCGCTCGTACTGATCTTTGGTGCAAAACTTCATGACGCGCTCGACACCGGCACGGTTGTACCAGCTGCGGTCAAACAGCACGACCTCTCCGGCCGCAGGAAAACGCCGGATATAACGCTGCCCGTACATCTGGGTTTTCTCCCGCTCAGTCGGCGTAGGCAGGGCCTCCACCCGGAACACACGGGGGCTGACTCTCTCGGTGATCCGTTTGATGACACCCCCTTTACCGGCTGCGTCACGACCCTCGAAGACGACAACAATCTTGAGCCCCTTCTCTTTGACCCAGTGCTGCAGATTGACCAGCTCGGCATGCAGCTTGAACAGCTCCGCTTCGTACTCCTTTCTGGAAAGCTTGGCTTCGTGCGCATGATTGGCATTATCAAATTTTTTCTTGGCCTTGGATTTCTTCTTTGCCATGGGTTTTTCTCCTAAATAATTGAGGGGCCGGGGAGTTTTTCCAACACCGCTTGACCCGTGAAAATAAACTTAAAAATTGAGTCAAAATAACTCCCTACACTAAGAAGCCACAGCGTATTCCGCCGCCAGTTTCTCTATCTCCTGCCGGTAACGTTCATAATCCGGGGATTCCTCCGGGCTGTAATTAAGATTCTTATATGCCCCTGTTATGCGTGTAAAAAAATCTCTTGTGTCATCCTTATCTTTAAACCGATATTCTGTCTCTATGAGTCCTTTTAGAAACTGGAAGCTCTTTTGCTGGCGTTCAAGGGACATGGACGCATCGACAGCGTCGAAAGCGTCTTGCTGTAAAAAGACCATGTCGAGCAAGGTGGCCTTTTGCCATAAAATATAATCTTCGATACTGATTCCCTCCTCGCCGGTAACTTGCATCATCTGGTAGATGGAATCACCCCGGTGAAACAGTTCTTGCATGGCTTTGACGTCGCTAGCCCACTCAGCGCCAAAATTTTCAGTGAACCAGTCCTTCAATTGGTCCAGATAACGGGACCAGGAGATCAGGGGATCAATGGCCGGATAAAAACGCTTGTAAGCCCGATCATAGGAAAGGCCCAGAAAGGTTTTGACCGTGGCCAGGGTTGCCTGGGTAACCGGCTCCTCAAAGTTTCCGCCGGCCGGCGAGACGGTTCCAATCATCGTGAGGCTGCCGATCGATTGGTCCGGACACTTGATCACACCGGCCCGCTCGTAAATACTCTTGATTGAGGAATCTAAATAGGCTGGAAAGGCTTCTTCACCGGGGATTTCCTCCATCCGCCCGGAGGTCTCACGCATGGCCTGGGCCCAGCGGGAAGTAGAGTCCGCGATCATAAGTACATTATAGCCCATTTGTCTATAGTATTCGCCCAGTGTAATCCCGGTATACATGGAAGACTCTCGCGCCGCCACAGGCATAGAGGACGTGTTGCAGATTATAATCGTACGGTCCATCAATGAGCCGCCGGTGCGGGGATCTTTGGTTTCCGGAAACTCCTTGATGGTCTCAACGACTTCGCCGGCGCGCTCTCCGCAGGCGGTCACAATCACAATGTCCACCGTCGAAAAGCGCGAGATCAGGCTTTGCAGCACGGTTTTGCCGGCGCCAAACGGGCCGGGGATACAGGCCATTCCGCCCCGTGCAATCGGAAAAAATGTGTCGATGATGCGGGTTGTAGTGGTCATCGGCTCGGTCGGATATAGGCGTTCTGCATAACGCCGACGGATCATGGCCTCAGGTATGGGACGTCGAACCGGCCACGACTGGACCATGGTCAGTTCACGCTCGGTACCGCCGGGGGCTTGAATCCGGGCGATGGCTTTATCCACTGTGAATCTTCCCTGTTGTATCCAGGTAACCTCAACCGCCTCGGGTTCGTTAAAAGGTATCATTATTTTGTGGCTCAATAATCCTTCCTGGACCGTTCCGATGGCTTGTCCGGCGACGAGCTTGTCGCCCATGGAAACCGTCGGCGTAAAGGCCCACTTCTTTTCTTGGTCCAGCGGAAACACATCGACACCGCGCGGCAGGAAAAAACCGTGATCGCGGGCCAGGATCGCCAGCGGATTTTGCAGCCCGTCAAAGACCTGCCCCAGCAGTCCGGGACCCAGAAAGACCGACAACATCTGGTCGCTCATCTCAACCGGATCCCCGACCCGAACGCCACGGGTGTCTTCAAACACCTGCATATCAGCTGTATTGCCGTGTACGCGCAGCACTTCAGCCATGAGGCGTTCTTGGCCTACACAGATGAACCCCACCTCATTTTTCTTGATGCCTTTACCCCCCGTATCGATGCTCACCAAACTTTCGCGTACGCTCAACACCCGGGCGATGAGGCCTTCAGATGCGGGCAATGTTTTTGGTTCAGCCGTCGAAGATTTTTGGTTGCTCATCGGTTGCCTCCTTTACTAATTCTTCAAAGCGCACTTTGGCATCTTCGATATTATAGGACAGCCACAGGTTCAGGATGTCCCATTTGATAATGTATATCAGCACCGCGCTGAATCCGAACTCATAGGCTGGAACCGATCGATCGACGTGGTCCCAGAGCGTGTTCTTGAGCAGGCGCTCAAGCGCCAGAGTTTCTCCGGCTTCAAGGTGGGTGCATGCCTGGACAATCCAGGGATAAACTGCACTGAGCTTAAAATACGGATCATCCCAGTTGCGTTCGATATGATTGACATAGCGCCCGACACCCCAGGGTTCTCCGGGAACCGGCGCCGGCAAACCGCGAAAACGACGACGCAGGGCTACCATAATCGTCCGCTGATCAATGGGAAGATCAAAGATGGATTGAAGCCTTGGCTGCGCAATGTGTGCTTCCATCTTTTTAAAATTGGCAATCATCTCCTGATCCGTACGGGTTGCGCTTTGCCGCTGCCAGGCCAGAAATTCGGCCGCACGTTCGTACAATTTCGCATCATCCGGTGTGAGCATATGGAGACGCTGTGCCAGCCGTTCCCGCGTAATCGGCAAACGCTCGGTATGGTCAAAGCGCGGCAACGGTGGCAAGCTTGCCAGAAGAGTGAAGTATGATTGGCTTCCCATGAAATTACTCCAGTTTTTTGTCACCATTCAGTTTTCTGCATCGCCACTGGCCCGGAAAGTAGTCAGGTTGATCGAGAGTGGAACCCAATGAACATCGAACACCCGCCTGCCATGCATAGTGTATTGGGTTGGTACTAACATCGGTATATAAATCAAATTGTTAGATTGATCTCACACCGCCATCAAGGCATTGCGGGCAGGTCGAACGTCCAACATCGAACGTCGAATGAATGTATTCTGTCTGATTTAAAAAAGATTTCGCGAAGCGATTCCGTCCTTCGTTATTCGTCATTCGTCAATCGATATTCTGCGGTTCGCTTATCTAATTTTGTGAAGCTATGTACTAGGTGTCAGGCAAGAGGTCTGTTATATCTGTATACTGAACACTGAAACCTGGCACCTGAAACCAATCAACACCAATCCCCAATCCAAATTCCCAAATCGAACTCACTCCGTCCCGGTGACAATCGCCACATACCGCGGCAGCAGGTTTTGCAACAGCAAATCGGAAATGGCTTGATCGGATAAATCGATCTCCAGGTCTTCGCCCACCAGGCGTATCCGAACACCGCCGCTGATATCCTCCGAGGGGATCAAATCAACCCCCTCGCGCAACATATCACCGGAGATACCCAACACCAGGTGGCGCATGCGTTCCTGGCCTTTTTCGGTCAGCTCGGTGCGCTTCTTATCGGTTTCAAACAACTCGCTGGGAAGCAGAACCTCGACAGGCTTATCTTCACCAACTTGGTCGCCGGCAGCCATGCCGGTGATGGCCAGAATCACCTGCTGCAGAAATTTCTTGTCGCTCATTTCAACGGACACCAGCCGTCTGACATGCGCGGCAAAATTGGTTTTGAGCTCCGCCGCCATTTTAAGCTCGGTGTCCCGAATCGCCACGCGCAGCGATTCAATAGCGGCGGCTTTCTCCGTTTCGATTTCGCTGCGCGCTTTGCTTAATACTTCTTGGGCTTCGGTTTTCGCCTGAGCAACTATTCTGGCCGCCTGTTCTTGAGCGTCCCGCAATACCTGATCAGCCTTCTCTTGGCCTACTTTTACGCCATCATCCCGCAGCCGGTTGATGAGTTCCTGGACGCCCGATGCGGCTTTGGTTGTCTCTGCCATGATTTAACCTCCTCCTCCGGTGACGGTGCCCAGCAGCACCAACGCAAACACAAAGGCAAAAACGGCAAAGCCTTCCACCACCGCCGCCGGCGCAAGGGAAATACCGAATACCTCGGGCTTGCTTTTAGAAACACTGATGGATGATGCGCACGCATACCCCTGGTATATAGCGCTGGCCATCAAGGCCAATCCGGTTAACACGCCGATGCCGAAAATGCCCGCGGCCGACTCCGCCTTGATGGCGTCACCAAATGTCAAGGTAACCACAATCCCGTAAATCACCTGGGAAGATGGCATCGCCGACACACCGATAAACTTACCGAAACCGCTTTCGGTCTCGAGCATGGCACCGATGGCCGATTGTCCGGCCCGCGAACAGCCTATGACACTGCCGACGGCTCCCAGCGCGAGCGGGGCAAAAACTCCAAGCCAGCCTAACGCTAAAATCGTGTTTTCCATTATTCCTTCTCCTTTCTTGCAAAGGCATTGAACGGCTTTCCTTCTTCGGAAATGCTCCATCTAAAAAATTCAATAAAATTAAGACGCAGCCCATGGATGAAACCGCTGCTTAAAGACAGCACAAAGTTCAAGCTGTGTCCGAGCAAAGCAATCAAAAGCGCAAATAAGATGCCAATCCCCGGAAGCGCTTCTTTGACTTGCCCGGCCATTGCGTTAAACGTGCTGGCTAAAGACGCACTGGCCAGGCCGAGGGCAAAAAGGCGCAGATAACTCAGGGCGTCTCCGAAGGCATTGGAAAGGCTGGTAAGCCCGCCGAGCCCTTTTAGCAGCCGCTTCCAGAGCGGCCCCTCGGTACTGCTAAACAGCACCACGCCGACCAGCCCCACCACCATGGCACCAATGCCGTATGGCTGCAAAAAGGCCAGGGTATCGCCCTGGGAGGCGGCCTGCCAGAGGGCAACCGCACCCAGGAAAATAAAAACCCAGGCGAAGGACCCTGCCGCCCGAATCGAACGCCGAAAATGCCAGGCAGTGACGGCATTGGCGACAACAAGATGAAAAACGCCCAAAAGAATCGAAAGCTGCATCATGACGTTAAAATTCATCATGTCGATTATTTTCAGTTTGGCCGGTAGGCTGTCTTCACCGGGAGAAATTCCAAAATAGCTGCCCACAATCACGCCATAGATCACTCCCGCAACAACCAGGGTTGCCAGCACAATGCGAAAGCGCCGGCCGGCAACTGATTGTCCCATTTTTTTCCAAAACACAGCCGTAATTATCCCCAGAGTGGCCGAATATCCGGCATCCGCGAAAATCATTGCAAAAAAGATCGCAAAGGAAAAAAACACAATCATTGACGGGTCCCACAGCCAGTATGTGGGTGTAGTGTAAAATGATACCAGATCTTGCCCGCCGGCCCACCCCGGGGGATTTTGCATTAAGGTGGGCGGTGTTTCCTCCGGTTGGGGGTCTGCCGTTTCAAAGACCAGCCCCTGGTCGGTCGCATAATGCTGCAACCGTGCAATCGTATTTTCCGGCGTCCAGGCCTGCAGGACGAAAATGGGATCCTCGGCATAGGTCTGCTCAACCGCTTGTTTTACGGCCGCTTGATCCTCCAGCCGATCAATTCCGAGGGCAAATAGGGTGCACCAACGGGTCAGGACGGCGCGCTCCGCCTGCAGATCCTCCAGCTCAAGTTCAACCTCTTCCAGCCGGTCTTCTAACTGCGAAAGGGATTTGTTGCCGGTGCGCACCCGTTCCACCGGCATGCCTTCCGGTTGGCTTTCTGAAATCACCACCACATAGCAAAAGCGATGGTCGCGGGATATCACCTCCCAGATGAGATCCGTGCGTTCAACTTCTTTCATGTCCTTATGCGGGACGATATAAAACCACAGCCTTAGTTTGTTGAGCGCCTCGCGCGGCGGAAAAGAAAACTCCCCCCAGGGTCTTAGATTTGCAACCCGGCCTATCAAAAAATCCCTTTCATCTTCCAGGTCTTGAATTTTATCCAATAGCGCAAGTGTCCGCTGTTCGATTGCATGGGCATCAAATTTCTTGGGGTCCCGCACCTGCCGCCTTCGATTCGGACAGCTGGTAAGAAATCGCAGGGCTTCCCGGGAACGTGACGCGGGTCCAACCTTGGTGAGGGCCTCCTTTTCCGGGGCTAGCGGAATCAGATGCAGGCAGCCAAATTTCTGCAGATCGGATAAGACCTGCTGCCGGTCATCGGTGTGGCCGTAAAACGTCACTTTTACCAGCGATACGATGCTCATGATGCTGTATCCCTTTGTCTCTTTTTTTTTGTTATTTTGGACCGCACGACGGCGGCGCGTTCGGCATCAGCCAAATATATCTGGATCTTCTGGATATTTTTCTTTGCGGTGGGGATCAAAATTTTGTCGAACAGATTCACCCGCTGGGTGGTCCTGCGCTCGGCCTGCTCCAGCAAACGCACCCGTTCAGCCGCCACTTGAACCCTGGTTTTCTGTTCAACCATTTGCTTGAGCTGCTCAACCAGCATATCCACCCACGAGGGTTTGGCCAGCATCGAGTAGGGCATCACGTTGCACTTTACTTCTACGAGGGTGGGAAGCTTAACGCCCACCAGGTTCTCCTCTTCGCTACGGAAGGATTCCACCTGAACCAGCCCGGAAACATCAATTTCCCGATTGGCAAGCATCGGCAACTGTTTCGCAACCCGTTTATTTAACTTTTCCACCTCTGCTTCGGCTTCGGCCAGCTGCTGCCGGGCACGTTTTAATTCGGCGGAAAGCTGCATCCGTTTGAGATCCAGCGACGGCAGCAAACGCTGATAAAGGCGCATATCTTCGCGCTGCTTCTGAAGTCCGCTTTTGCTCAATGCTAGTTTTGCCATGATGTGATGAACCTATCGAAATTATGGAATGTTTAATTTTTATTTTTGCGCTTTTTGCGACTTTTTGCGGCCAAATCAATCTTCAATTTTTTTCCTTAGGAAAATATTTATCAATCAACTCCTGTTTCATGAGCAGTTCCTGGGGTTCAAAACACTCGGCCAGTGTCTGCCAGCAACGATCCAAGGCCTCGATTACCGGCATGGAAACCTGGATATCCATAAATCTTTCCCGAAAAAGCTGTCCATATTTGAGCAATTTTTCATCGAAGAGCGACAGCTCGAAGGCCATGGCCTGTTTTTTCTCGGCTTCCTGCGCACTAGAATAAAAGCGTATCATCGTATTCATGATCTGGCTGTGATCTTCGCGGGTGGCCTTGCCAATCACATGCTGCTTCAAGCGCGACAGCGAGCCGAAGGGATCGATATATCCGTCATGCAAATAAAACTGTCCTTCGGTAATGTAGCCGGTATTATCCGGTACCGGATGGGTCACATCGTTGCCGGGCATTGTTGTTACCGTGAGGATGGTTACCGAACCGGCACCTTTGAAATCGCAGGCTTTCTCGTAGCGCATGGCCAGCTGGGTATACAGATCACCCAGGTACCCCCGGGCAGCTGGAATGCGCTCCAAGGAAATGCCGATCTCCTTCATGGCGTCCGCATAGGCGGTCATATCCGTCAGCAGCACCAGCACCCGCTTATCTTCCTCAACTGCGTACTTTTCAGCCACCGCCAGGGCCATATCCGGAATCGACAGCCGTTCCACAATCGGGTCGGCGGCTAAGTTGATGTACATGACCGTACGGTGAAAAACGCCGTGTTCCTCAAATGCGGCACGGAAGAAATGGTAATCGTCAAAGATCAGCCCGAGTCCGCCGAATACCACGATGTCGGCCTCGGCCTGGAAACCGATGCGCGCCAGCAAATCGTTATACGGTTCGCCGGCTACCGAAAAAATCGGTATCTTCTGGCTTTCCACCAGACAATTAAACAGATCGATCATGGGAACTTCGGTTTGAATCATTTTTTCGGGCAGCACCCGCATCATGGGATTGACGGTCGGACCTCCAACCTCGATTTTCGGATCCGAGGACAGATCCGGGCCGTCATCAAAGGGTTCCCCAGATCCCCGAAATATTCGACCCAAAATGTTATCCGAATAGGTCACATTCTGAGGATGACCGAGAAAGCGCACGCCGGCTTCGGTGGATAATCCCTTGCTGCCGGCAAATACCTGAAGGCTGACAATATCACCATCGAGTTCGACCACCTTGGCCTGGGAAGTTTCACCATCGACATTCTCGACGATGGCCAGATCACCAAAAGCAGCACCCTCCGCCTTTACTCGGATCGTATCCCCGACAATCTCCAGCACACGTGTGTGACGGGTTAGCTCTGGAAACATGATTTGAATTCTCCTCTTTTAGCTGTGACTTGAGTTATCCGTGTGTAAGCCTTTCGTTTTTGCTACGCACGTGAACAGCGGCCTAAAAGAACATAACTAGGGCCGAACCTAATTGGGTGCACGTACGGAGTTAAATTGCAAAACCCAAGTGTCTGATGTTTTCTCGCGGGCTGATTTTTGAGTTCAATTTCAAATAACATCTCAATTATAGACAGTAGATGAAGCTATAAAAATATATGTTGATCTTTTTTTCCTCAGATGTTTGTATTCATTAATGGAGATTACCAAAAAATTGTAACCCACTGAAAAACCATTACATTTTCTAAATCTTTAACTCTTCCACATCCCTAATTCATCTATTCAAAAAATGAAAAGTTCTATCTCTCGATTTACGGTCGGATAACTTCTTATTTCTTTTTCTTATTTTTTCCGCCTTTTTTTGCTTTTTTCTTTTCCGCCTTCTTTTTTACTTTTTTCTTTGGCGCGTCTTTTTTCTTTTTTTCTTCTTTCTTTTTTGCCATGATTTCTTTCTCCTTTCTTAATTTATTCTGATCTTAGTTGTACGAAACATAATAAGATCATTTATCCGGGTAATTCATTGGATTTCAAATCAAATCTGATTTATTGAAGTGCGCTGCCTCTTCCGAGTATAAAGCAGTGCTGCTTCAGGAGGACCCCATTTTAGCAATTTCAAAAACAAACGGTCTCGGCCTCATCTTCAAGAAGACGACGAATCCCGGCCAGCATATTTGAATGTTTATCGGCGATAATTATACGCCCTTGTCGCATGGTTATTTTCCTTCCGGGTGTTCCCTCGGTAAGGGTTCGCAAACACTTGTGGAAGAACTTAGCTCCGCTTCGCTCACA
>CALZJV010000207.1:9706-10372 GCA_945787595.1 uncultured Desulfobacterales bacterium
AAATGGCTATTATCCTTTTGAAAACCAATATTCCATCGTTCCATCATTCCATTATTCCATTTTCAGGGCAAATTCGGAAACCCCAAAAAATCTCTATATCCTCAATAGGTTGTAGAAATTCCGAAACGTTTAATTAGGGGGTGCCAATCCATCTCCAACCCAGGACGGTCTTCGCAGCCAAGGTCATCGAAATCTCAATCGATCGGTGCAAACCGAATCGAGCACTCTGTATCTTTTAGGGTCAATCAGCGACCACCAACAGAGCTGGGGGTATGAGGAAGGCCCCTCGAAGGGGCCGTGGAGCCATGCTCTGCTGGTAGTCGCTGATTTAATTCATAAGCCACCGGCATTGTTCAACTTTAGATCAATTAGCCGCGATCACCCGGTAACGGTAGAACCTTTTCGCTTCTCACCGTCAGAGACGGTGGCTTATGAAGGGAGTTAGCTGAAGGCGGGTAATAATACAACTCGGAAAATTACTGGATTTGGAAAGAAAATTTACGGGTTGTTACCTAGTAATTTTACTAGGTCTATACGGAGATGATGCCGTGTCTGACGGCATACTGCACCAATTCGGCACTGGTTTTAATGTTGAGCTGTTGCATCATGCGGTACTTGTGGAATTCTACGGTCCTTGTCGAGAGATCCAAAATGGATGCAATTTCC
>CALZJV010000208.1 GCA_945787595.1 uncultured Desulfobacterales bacterium
CAACAGAAAATTACTGGAAAATTGTCAAGATTCAGTTACTGGATGAACAGCGCGTATTATGAGATTTCGCTTAATTTGCCCCTTTCGTTTCACATCGCAACCACAACATATTGAGCCTGTGTCTTAGACATCAAAGGTGCATCTCCAACTTACATGCAAAAATGGACCGGCAAATTTAAGGTTAACCGTACAAATATACAATAGAATCAGAGTATTGCCTGGATTTGATTTAGGGCACGCAACCCAAAATTCATACCCTTGCAAAATAATGAAGATTACCGTAACCAATCTAAAATAATTCAAGAACTATGGCAAGATCCCCTGCCTGCTGCTAGGCGTTTTTCAAACACAATTTGTAGAGTGCTCCGATTATTAATTGGAACCAATAATTGATGCAGAATATCGCAGGAAATCGAGACTGTGATAGCTGTCAAGGATGTCAGACTGTATATCTAATAAATACAGATTGGTAAATCATCTATACTATTATAGAGTATTTCCGATTAAGGCACATCAGGTGCACTCTAAAATGTTGCAAAAAATATCAGATTACAATATGGTAAGGATGCAATTGATGAGGAATACCACTGTGGCATCATTATATGGCAGAACAATTAACAATCACTCCACTCTTGCGAACCAAGCCGGATTGCCTGTTTATCGCCAGAGGCATTGGCCACCGACCTCAACTATTGGAACGGCTTAACCAGCGCCGGTATCGACCACTGACCTTGGTCTCGGACGGATACTGCAAAAACGTGCTATCAAGAAAATGGCTGACGGCGAGCGAAAGTGGGTTTCTATGGAAGAGAATCACAATGGCCTGCGCTCGTTCCTGAATGACATACTGTTCGTTATAAGAACAACGTTTCTCAACTTTTTTCAGAGCCCCCAGGCTATGTTGAACATCCTGCAGAAACATTTGACCATTGCCTTCTTGGCAGCTTCTTTTTTTGTTTCATGTCTATACGTTGATATTGTCGCCGCGCAGCAGACCGCATTAGAGTCTGTTGTTTCGCTGACCGCTGAAGAACAGACCTGGCTCGACAAGAACCACACAGTCCGGGTGCGTGTAGTTGACTTCCCACCCTTTATCATCGTCAACAAAGGCGAAGAACCTACCGGCGTATCAATCGATTATCTCAATATCATCGCTGCACGTACCGGAATCAGATTCAAGTATATCCACTCGAATCAGCCTTTTGCAAAGGCACTCGAGAATTTGAAGAATCGCCAGGATCCGGACCTGATTCAATGTATGATGCGAACACCCGAACGCGACTCCTTTATCTCTTTTTCAAGGGTGTATCTTGCGACGCCCAGAGTCATTTTCACACGCGCTGAAGGAAAATATATTTCCCAAATCGAGGATTTGTTCGGGCAAACCATCGCGGTACCGAGAGGAACCGTCGTTCACCAAGAGATCAAAAAGAAATACCCAGAGGTCAACCTTCTAATGTTGGATTCCGATGAGGCGTCACTGGAAGCGGTTTCCGGCGGAAAAGCGGATGCCTACATCGGCAACCTGTCTTTGGGCTCTTACCTGATTCTACAGAGAGGATTCACCAATCTAAAAGTTGCAACTTCCAGTCCTCTGTCAGATCACGCCTTTTCCTTTGGCATTCGAAAAGACTGGCCAGAATTGAGTAGCATCATAGACAAAGGTCTGGATACCATTACGCCTGATGAAAAATTAGCCATTCGCAACAAATACTTCTCCGTACGATACGACTATGGGATAAGTGGTAACGACATTTTAAAATGGGTTCTGATTATCGCCGTAGCGGTTTCAGGCATCATCTTTCTGTTTGTCTTCTGGAACCGCCGGATGGCAAAGGAGGTCCGCAGTCGAAAAGTGGCGGAGCAATCGGCCAGGGAAGCCCGGGATGTTGCCGAGAAGGCCACCCGGGCCAAGAGCGATTTCCTGGCCAACATGAGTCACGAGATCCGCACGCCGATGAATGCGGTTATCGGCATGGCACATCTGGCGCTCAAAACCGAACTGACGCCCAAACAGAAAGATTATTTGAACAAAATTCAATCTTCGGCCAACTCGCTGCTGGGGATTATTAACGACATTCTGGATTTCTCCAAGATCGAAGCCGGCAAGCTGGATATGGAAGTTGCGGAGTTTGACCTGTCGAAGATCCTGGTTAACGTCGCCAATGTGATCACCGTCAAGGCGCAGGAAAAGGAGAATCTGGAAGTTTTGTTCTACCTTGATTCCCGGCTGTCCAACTTTCTGGTCGGAGACCCGTTAAGGCTCAATCAAATCCTGGTCAATTTCGGAAATAACGCGGTAAAGTTCACCGAGAAAGGTGAGATTGTACTGACGACCAAGATACAAAAAAGGTCGGGGGATAAAGTTACCCTTCAGTTTTCAATGCGGGATACCGGCATTGGCATGACCGCGGAACAACAGGCCAATCTTTTCCAGGCCTTTTCCCAGGCGGACACATCGACAACGCGAAAGTATGGCGGCACCGGACTTGGCCTTACCATCAGCAAACGTCTGGTCAATATGATGGGCGGAGAAATCCGGGTGGAAAGTGAGCTCGGACAGGGGACCACGTTCAGCTTTACGGCCGACTTTGGTCTGGGAAAGAAAACCGTAAAAAGACGCTTTGTACCATCGCCGGATCTCAGAGGGCTGAGGGTGCTGGTGGTGGATGACAGTGCCACGTCCAGACAAATTTTGCAGGATATCCTGGAGTCGTTTTCCTTTGAAGTCAATCTGGCAGCATCCGGAGAAGATGCTCTGGAAGAGATCGAAAGGGCCGACAAGGATCAACCGTTTGGGCTGGTGATCATGGACTGGAAGATGCCGGGCATGGACGGCCTCGAAGCTTCCAAGCGAATCAAAACTCACAAAACATTGAGCAAAATTCCCGCCATCGTCCTGGTGACGGCCTACGGTCGGGAAGAACTTATGCGGCAGGCCGATGAAATCGGATTGGAGGGCTTTTTATTAAAACCAGTGAGTTCATCGATGCTGTTGGATGCCATCATGCAGGCCCTGGGAAGAGAGGTTCAGGGCGTGTCTCGGGTAGGCCGAAAAAAAGAACAGAGCGCCGAGGAGTTAAACGCTATTTATGGAGCCCGGGTGCTTCTGGTGGAAGACAATGATATCAATCAGCAGGTGGCGCGTGAGATTTTGCAAGGTGCGGGACTGAACGTTACGGTAGCAAATAATGGTCAGGAAGGTGTCGACGCTGCCAAGAAAAATAAATATGATGCAATCCTCATGGATATCCAAATGCCGGTAATGGATGGGTATGCCGCTACGCGGCGAATTCGGAAGTGGGAATTGGGATTGCGCAATGAAAATGGAAAGAATTCCGATTTAAAATCCAAAATCCAAGGAGTCCCTATTATCGCGATGACGGCCCATGCAATGGCCGGAGATGATAAAAAAAGCATCAAGGCGGGTATGAATGACCACGTCACCAAGCCGATTGATCCGGATCAGCTGTTTGCAGCCTTGCAAAAGTGGATCAAGCCGGCTGCAGAGCGGACTGCCGTCCCAAAAAGTTTACCCGCCTCAGGAGGGCCGCCGGTACATGAGGCACCTCCTAAACCGGATCAGGCGGTGCCGGAAGAAGATGAGCTTCCGGAATCTCTACCGGGATTTGATATTGCCGCCGGTTTGAAACGCTTGATGGGAAATAAACGTCTTTACAGAAAACTGTTGGTCGATTTTGGTACAAAATATGTAGAGACAGCCAGTGAAATCCGCGAGGCAATAGATGCAAAAGATATTGAACAGATCCATAGCCTGATCCACAATCTAAAGGGGCTGGCCGGAAATCTGGAAGCCGGAGACCTTCAGGCAGCAGCAGTGGAAATGGAAAAGCTCGTTAAAGGACAAACTATCTCTGATAAGGAACTGAACCAGAAATTCGCGGAACTGAAAAAGGCTATTAATCAAGCTCTGGAGGCGGTGCAAACCCTGGGGCTCCCGGCTGAGGAAAAAATCGTTGCGCCATCCGCTGAATGGCTGGCAGAGGTCCCGGTAGAGCAGGTAAAAGAGGCAACCGATCGCATCAAAGCAGCTGCTGAAATGGGGGATGTGATACAAATTAAATCAATTGCCGAAGAATTGAAGTTTGAATCCGATGCCATGGCACCTTTCTATGACGAATTAATCCGATTAGCTGATGATTTTGACTTCGATGGCATTCAAAAAATAGTGCTCAAGTTAGACAGCTAAATCAAGTTAATTGATCCTTCATTTACACTAATTGAATCGTTTTCACCTCTGTTGCATTAGCAAACGCCATTCACACTGTATCAAAAATAGAGGTAGCGGCTATCAATCCATAATCAGTTGTTTTTATATTCTATTTTATGTTGTGCTTACAAATCCACAATTAAATTGCCGCGAGAATGAAAAGCCGGAAAAAGTGAAGATAAGAAATCGACT
This sequence comes from uncultured Desulfobacterales bacterium, assembly GCA_945787595.1. The sequence continues at coordinate 4,424 of CALZJV010000208.1, forward strand.
GTCAAAGGTCAGTTAAAAGCCTTACGCAGCGCCCTTCATAGGTGAGAGTATGATTAGACAAATAATCGTATTAAGCTCAAAAATCACCCTTTTGCTCACCCCCCTCCCCCACGATTTTATATCCTAAAAGGGATATACTAAGACGAGCGTTATTATTTAGACAAGATTTTAACTGTATCCATTAAATTAAAAAAGCCTAAAACGCATCGTAAGCGCAAGGCTTCGATACAATCGGCCTATCGAAAACAGCTGCAAAAGCATTTATTGAATCATCAAGTTAATCGAGAAAAGTAGAGCTATCAGGGGGTACCATTATGAACCAACCAGCTAAAATGACCCAAGAAAAATCATACATGGAGATGGCAATAGATATAGCGATTCGAATCGGTGTTCTAGCCCTTTTGATAGCCTGGTGCTTCCAGATATTAAGGCCTTTCATCACGCTGGTGATCTGGGCAGCCATCATTGCAATTTCATTCTATCCTGTCTGTAGGAAGCTTAGTGATTAATTAGGGAATCGTGTCAAGATGGCATCTTCGATAATGATTGTAATCACACTCCTTCTCATCATCCTTCCCAGCATCAAGATGATAGACTCGCTTGTCGATGGGATGACATATCTCAACGACAAAATGCAGAGCGGTGAAATTAAAGTTCCGCCGCCGCCAGAAAATATTGATTCCTGGCCGGTGATCGGCAAATTGTTAAAAAGCTATTGGCATGAGGCTTCAGTAAACCTGAAGACAACGTTGCTACGCTATGCACCTCAGCTCAAAACCGTAAGTTTAAGATTGTTGGAATTTGCTATGGGCACCACCATGGGGATGCTGCAATTTACACTTTCTATTATCATTGCCGGCGTTCTCATGGCCAATGCAGAGGGTGGTGGAACGTTGGTAAGAGACCTGTTTGTAAGTTTAGCCGGCGAGCGCGGCAGCGACTTTGCTGATATTTCGACGAGAACCATTCGTAATGTGGTCAAAGGGATTTTAGGGGTAGCCATTATCCAGGGTTTATTGGCTGGCGCGGGTTTTATGGTAGCCGGGGTGCCGGGTGCGGGGGTATGGGCTTTTTTATGCATGTTTTTAGCGATCATCCAGATCGGCATTGCACCGGTTGTAATTCCCGTCGTCATCTACATGTTCTATAATGCAGACACGTTGACTGCCGGATTGTTGATGGTCTGGCTTGTTTTGGTCATGTTATCGGACAATTTCTTAAAACCAATACTCTTGGGACGTGGGGCTCCAGTGCCCATGCTCGTTATTTTTCTTGGTTCAATCGGAGGATTTATTTCAATGGGATTCGTTGGTCTATTTGTTGGAGCCGTCATTTTATCCATAGGGTTTAAGCTTTTCCAAGCCTGGCTCGAAATCGATTCGAATCATACGATCACAACCGGCAGACCGGATACTTTTCCCAGCGAGAATTCCGAAGTCGGAAGCCCTTAGATTATTTCACAGCTGGACCTTTGATATGGCGGATAAGTCAAACAGAATGAATGGTGATAGAACGAGACACAGGTTTCTACTTTTACTGCAAGTATCAATTATATCTACCATAGCAATTTTTGGATGTACGGTATATCAAAAACCCCGCCCAATTTTTGATGTTCCCTTTCAAGAAAGATCGCAGTCAAAGGTCGATGGTGAGGTCAAGGTAACAGTTGCTGTTCTCAGTGCTGAAGAAAGCCGACAACTCTTTGGCGTCAATCTCGCAGGCCAGGGGATCCAACCGGTCTGGGTAAGGGTTCAGAACGCAGATTCAATTCCATATTGGCTGCTGTCCGCCGGTATTGATCCGGACTATTTCTCACCGTTGGAATCTGCCTATGCATTCCATGGCACATTTTCGAGTTCCCTAAACGAAAAAATAGATGACCAATTCAGGGTGATGAGTTTTAGAAATCCGATCGCCTCTAGTGCCTCTGTTTCCGGTTTTATTTTTACCAACCGCGACGAGGGAACCAAGGTGGTAGACATTGATTTAATCGGTTATGGCAAAACCAAATTTTTCACCTTTTTTGTTTCCGTTCCTGGTATCAGGGCGGATTATCATGAAGTTGATTTCGATAGTCTCTATTCGGAAGAAGAAATAGTCGATCTCGACGAAAATGAGTTAAGAACAGCATTAGAAAACCTACCTTGTTGTGCAACAAATGAAGATGGCACTGAAAATGGTGATCCATTGAACCTGGTTTTAATTGGAACTCGCGAAGATATATCAGCAGCTTTCGTTCGCAGAGGATGGCTTCCGGCTGAGCAGACACATGGCAAAGCGGTGTGGAAGACGATAAAGTCATTTCTGTTTGATTCAAGATACCGCTACTCACCCGTCAGTCCTTTATATTTATATGGACGACAGCAGGATTTTGCTGGGCAAAAGCCCCGCCATACGGTCCACCAGCGTAACCATCTACGGGCATGGCTCAGTCCAATGCGATATTGGGGTAAACCGGTTTGGATGGGTCAAATTAGCCGGGATATCGGTGTGCGGTTTACATTTAAAACCTGGCCCCCGGTGACCCATAAAATAGACCCGGATGTCGATGAAGCTATGTATGCCCTCATTGAAGACCTGATCTACTCGCAGCAGCTCGCAAAAAGTGGATATGTTAAAGGCGTTGGTGCGGCGACGCGTTCAAAGCCCCGCCACAATCTTACGGGAGATCCTTATTTTACTAGTGGTAACCGCGCTGTTTTGGTGTTTGATCGCAGACCCCGTTCATTCGTCGAGATCGAATCCTTTGATTGGGAAAACCCTGTATCTTCAAGGCTAAAGCGACTTGCGACGGATGGGCAGCAGGATTTTGACGGGCAAGAGTACTGATGCCGGATAATCTTTTACGTTTTTTCTTTTTGTAAGAAGTATCTTGAATGAAATACAAATTAGGATCATTTGAGAGCGGGGCCGAAAGGGTTGCCAGTTGTTTGATCGAGCATTACATTATCTGCGAGTTGATGCAACCCCGTAGCAAGTGTATCAATTTTATTTGGATACTAAATGCAGATGAAAATCCTTAGTAATTTTTCAAATATTCTCAAAATTTATAACTTGACATTAAGATTGGCCTTTGCAGGGAATACAGAAGCTTTTAGTTACAGAAAAATTATGGCTACGAGCAATTTTATGTCATCATGACCGATCTTGCTGATAATAAGTATGTCATTGGGTTTCTAATAAAAACCGAAAATAAAGGAGAGGCTATGAAACTGGTAAAGATTTTATTGATCATTTTTGTCGCTGCAGGATTAATTGTAGGGTGTCAAAGCGCAAAAGAGAAAGCTTACCACTCAGAAAAAGAGGTAAACGAGGAAAGACTTGAGCTAATCGAACAATACAAAGACTGTATGGAAAAAGCCGATAAGGACAAGGAGAAGGAATCTGAGTGTGAACAATATCTAAAGGCGGCTGATGCGCTCAAATAATTGGCTGCATACCAACTGTGAACCATAAAATTTATCTATCCAATCATCACTTAAAGTTTTGGGTGCGTTGGAGGTAAAATCATGATTCAATCTCAACATAACCAATGGGAAACAGTCTTGCGACGGCGGGTGAGCTCGATCTTGTTAGTTGCAATCATTGCACTTACAGTTACGGTGCCCTCGATTGCCCAGAGCACCGATGGCATATCCAGACCACTCAGAAACCTAACAAATTAGGCAACGATTTGCGGCCGGCTTCAGGTAATCAATCCTGATTCCGGTCTTTTATTTTCAAAGAAGACAGTTGCCCAAACTGATAGTTGGGTTAAAAGTTCTGGAAAATTAAAGACTTTCAGATGAAATATATAACTGACAAGGTGGGTTTATAAAGTGTGGGAGCGGGCACGAAAATCCACACTCAGCTCAAAATGTAGATTACTAATTGCGCAATCTATATTCCTTACTGTTCCTGGTATATAACTAGTTTCCATCCATAAATGGTCTTTTTGCCCAATCTCGGCGTCAATCGGCGCGTTTGATTGTGCGACGTAGCCAGCTACGTCTCCGCACAAACGCTTGTCCGCACAAACGCTTGATTTCCTTGACCTTGGACAAAAATCCACATTTATGAATTGGAAACACCATCAAGTGCCCAACTGATTTTAACCGATTTGTGGATGGGCACTAACTAGGAAAAAAATTTCTTAATATTGAAAAAATGTTTTATTCCCAATCTTTCTCATCATCTTGACTAAATACCACCATGTGGTTATTTTGATATCATTCATAGTCAGGCTACCGTTGTCGATATCGGTTCGGATTCAGGCTTCGACGCTCTTATTGCCTCAATGGATGATATTTCCTTGTGGACGGGTTGAATTGCTGGAGGCCTGCTGGAGGCAGAGCTTCTCAGCGCCGTGAGCGCTTCCGGGTTTGAAAACGCCGAGATCGTGCAAAAACACAATATCTTCGAAGGGGTTCCCAATCCATCCAGTGCGCTTGACTTTGGCATGCAGGGTGTAAGCCTGCGGACAAACAAGCATAGTTAGTTTCCATCCATAAATGGTCTTTTTGCCCAATCTCGGCGTCAATCAGCGCGTTTGTTTGTGCGACGTAGCCAGCTACGTCTCCGCACAACCGCTTGATTTCCTAAATCTTGGACAAAAATCCGTATTTCTGGATTGGAAACGCTATTGAGTGCCCAAACTGATTTTAACCGATTTGTGGATGGGCACTAGTTAATCAGTCAAAACGTTTGTGCCATATTTATATCGTCGCGCAATCTTGTTTTCCTAATGCTTAAACTCTTCGATTGTGCGGGAATAGAGTGCTTTGACACAAACCCCAGAAAGAAGAATCCTCGGTAAGGCTGGAAAATATGCTCCAAGAGTATCAGGAGCTTAATATTTGGGTGGGAAAAAGAAATTCAAGCCCATAAGAAAGAGGTAAGGTATGAAAGTAACAAAACGGGTTGCACTCTATTTCTTCGGCATATCTCTTATTTTGCTGGCAGGTGACTTCTCCCTGTGGGGGGGAGAGGACCACCTGGCAAAGTTTGGAGTAAATAGGTTAGACAAAAAGATTGATGCCCCGGAATTCACCCTTCCGGATTTAAGGGGCACAAAAAGAAGCCTGAGTGAATTTCGGGGAAAATTCATCATGTTGAATTTTTGGGCCACCTGGTGACCATACTGCCTCAAGGAGAGGTCCTCTCTGGAAAAGATCCATCAAGATTACAGAAGCAAAGGTCTGGTCATTTTGGCCGTCTCTATTGATCAGGGAAGCGGTGAAAAAGTTAGAAAGTTGGTGAAAGATTATGTCAAAAGCCATAACCTGACTTTCCTGAATTTACTAGATCTCAAATCTGAACTTGCCGCCCAATATGGTGTGCGTGGAATCCCGATGAATTTTCTCATAAACCCCCAGGGCAAAGTCGTCGCCGTTGCCAGCGGCTATCGGGAGTGGGAAAGCGAAGAAGGCCGGAAGGTGATCGAACTGCTAATTTCTGAAGCAAATTGATAATAATTTAACTCCGTTTCTGGTTTTGGAATTTGTGCTGCGGCTATCTAAAAGAGACTCCCACGGCCTGATCCCGACTCTTTCGTGATTAATATTTTTTTTCAAATAAGTAGCTAAATCATAATCTGAAAGCAGAAAATCGTCTTCAATCGCTGTGGTTGTCATTTATTCCAATTCTGCAGCTTCCTGGTAGCGTAAAACCATCTCGAAGCCGTTGCCGAAGCCGACGGCCATACCCATAAGAAATCTGTTGAAACCGTCGAAACCTTGCTCGAACTCATTAAGTCAGAACTGGAATCCGGCGATGACGTTATGATCTCCGGCTTCGGTAAATTCTGTGTGAAAAACAAAAAGAAACGAAAAGGCAGGAACCCGGCCACCGGAAAAGATCTGATTCTAGCACCCAGAAAAGTCGTCACATTCAAATGGTCTGGGAAACTGAAAGAAAAACTGAAAACAAAGAAAAGACGCGTCAAGAGCATAAAAAATATTGAACTTTAATTTGCCATCGAATAATTTTGAGAGACAAAGATGGTTTAAGATATGAGTTATATGTATGAAATTTTTATCAATTCTAGATTTTGGCAAGATTCATGACATTTCGTCAAGGTTCCAATTACGGTTAGAATAAGCAAATATCACAAATTTCTCTCAATGTTTGATACTCAATATACATGTAATTTTGGTAAATTTTTGCTCTTATCAAGTGATCGCAACCCAAGGCTACCCCTTCAAATTATTACGATTTAGTGATTTCTAATTATCCCATTTGCAGCTGGCTAAGTTAAAAAATGTCAGGTCGGTTCTGATAGGACAGATACGCGCAAAAATACCAATAAACTGTACGATTTAATAGGATTAGGACAAAATTAAAAGGTGACATTTAATTACGACAATGCTAAACCTTGTTATCGAGGCCTATATGTTGTTATGCAATAGCGGCGGAGCCATAAGTCTTATATTTTCAACGGGCTTCTTTCGAAAAAGTAACTTCTTGTTCTTAAACAATTAAAATTGGAATTAATTTCCGAAGTCTGTAAAATATCGCGTTTCTGGAGGAAGCAATGATCGATTTACTTCGCGATAAAAAAGTTGGTTTTCCACCTGGAAGCATCACGGCAAAACAATCAGCCGATACAGGCATGGCAATGGTCCTTATCTGTCTATTAATTACATTTTTTAACAATAGTAAGATTGCATTGTCCATTTCTATTGTACTTTTGATCCTCAATATGACTATCCCCAAAATCTATATGCCTCTGGCTAAAATATGGATCGGATTTTCGATAATTGTTGGCAATGTCGTCTCTAGGATATTACTATCGATAATTTTTTATGTCTTGGTCACCCCAGTCGGTTTCATCAGAAAGCTTTTTGGAGCCGACCCAATGCAATTAAAAAAGTGGAAAAATGACAACGACACTGTCTTCCGAGAGCGTAACCATTTATTTCAGGCAAGAGACATCGAAAAACCATATTAATAGGAGCCATAAATGGAATTTTTAACTGATTTATTTGGATTTCTAAAAGAGCGCAAAAAGTATTGGTTATTACCGCTTATCTTGACCCTGCTTTTGCTTGGAGGGCTAATTGTCTTTACCAGCGGTTCAGCCATTGCTCCTTTCATTTATACAATATTTTAAATTGAGTGGGTCCGATCAGATTAATGAAGTGAGCCGTTGGTGGAGTTCAGCTTTATCAGAACTCTATTTATGAATAGAATTTGAAAAATAGGCAGGTCTTTGCTGACTTTTTACCATTTGAACGACTCTTATGATTTCGGCCAAATGCAGGTAACTGGAATCTTATAATTAATATTGCTGGCCAGATCATAAAATGAACAGATGAAAATCTCTTGTGCTTTTTTTCGTCAAAATTCCGGTTGATTGTAATTTTTTTTGGAGGTTTAATCCATGCCAGAAGCCATTTTAGGATTATCAGCCTTCTATCACGATAGTGCTGCAGCGTTGTTAATAGATGGAAATATTGTTGCGGCTGCTCATGAAGAGAGATTCACTCGAAAGAAGCACGATTCGTCATTTCCTTCGAATGCAGCCAGATATGTGTTGAAAGAAGGGGGGCTCTTCTTGGACGATCTGCACGCTGTCGCGTTTTATGACAAGCCGTACCTTAAGTTCGAAAGGCTGCTGGAAACATATCACGGGTTTGCCCCGCAAGGCCTCAAAAGTTTTACCTCTGCTATACCGGTCTGGATCAAAGAGAAGCTTTTTATGAAAAAAATGTTAAAAGACGAACTGGATAACATTGGCAGGGGGATTACCCAAAAATTTCTCTTTCCCGAACATCACCTATCGCACGCAGCAAGTGCCTTTTACCCCTCGCCATTTGATGAAGCCGCTATTATTACGGTTGATGGTGTCGGCGAATGGGCGACCACGACGCTTGGCAAGGGCGAAGGCAATGAAATAAGAATCCTGCGCCAGTTAGATTTTCCGCACTCCTTAGGACTTTTGTATTCAGCATTTACCTATTTCTGTGGGTTCAAGGTGAACAGCGGAGAATACAAGCTGATGGGGCTGGCGCCATATGGAAGGGGAAACTTGGAGAGAGCAAAAAAATGGAAAGAAATCGTTCTGGATAAGCTGGTAGATGTACGTGAAGATGGCTCCCTCTTATTGAACATGGATTATTTCAATTTTGCTACCGGATTGACCATGTGTGATGAAACAAAGTGGGAAGCTTTATTTGGTATTCAAAAAAGAGAACCGGAAAGTGAGCTGACACAGCCTTATATGGATCTCGCCTGGGTAATTCAAAATATAACTGAAGAAATTGTTCATCGCATGGCGGTCACGGTAAAAGAACTCACGGGAAGTAATTATTTAGTTATGGCTGGCGGAGTCGCCCTTAACTGCGTCTCAAATGGCAAGTTGCTGAAAAGTGGCCTTTTTAAAGATATCTGGATTCAACCGGCTGCCGGAGATGCTGGCGGCGCGGTTGGGGCCGCTTATGCCGCATGGCATATTTGGAAAGGTAACGGCCGAAAGTCAAGTAATCCTGTGGATGCAATGCAAGGAGCTTATTTAGGTCCTGAATTCAACTCCAGCGATTTCAGTCGGGTCGCCATTAAATATGATGCGCCTTACAAAGAATATTCCGATTTCGAAGAACTATGCAGGGATGTCGCCAAATTGATAGACCAAGGAAACGTCATCGGTTGGTTTCAGGGTAAAATGGAATACGGACCAAGAGCCTTGGGGAACCGAAGTATTGTTGGCGATCCCCGAAACCCGGAAATGCAAAAAAAGCTCAATTTGAAAATTAAATACCGGGAGGGATTTCGTCCGTTTGCACCATCTGTATTAGAAGAAGATATAAATGAATACTTTGATTTAAATTCCCCAACACCTTACATGCTTCTTGTTGCACCTGTCCAAGAGAAGCGCAGAAAGCCGGTTCCTGATAACTATGAGGATCTTAAGCTCTATGATCGACTCTACCACCTGCGGTCTGATATTCCCGCTATAACCCACGTGGATTTTTCTGCAAGAATTCAAAGCGTAAATAAAAATACCAATGAAAAATACTGGCGGCTGATAAAAGCATTTAAAGACTTAACCGGCTATGGCGTGGTCGTAAATACCAGCTTTAATGTGAGAGGTGAGCCCATCGTATGCACTCCAAAAGACGCATATATTTGCTTTATGAGGACTGAAATGGATTATTTGGTAATGGGAAACATGCTATTCGATAAAAGCCGACAGCCAAAATGGGAAAAAGACAATTCCTGGAGAGATTTGTACGAACTGGATTGAGAGAGGGAAACTTTAATTAAGATAAATATTTTAATGAATTCATAAACACTTGAAACAAGTCGAAGGTCAAGCAACACCGAGGCGGCGCCGGTAATGCGAGTATCGATGCTACGGCCACCATTGCCATCTCAGTCCTCGAGCTATACTACAGGTAGTTATTCAAACTCTGGGAGAACTTAACGAAATATGCGACATCTGACAAAGAAAAAGGGATTTCTTACAATCATCCTGGCGATCAGCCTTTTGGTTGGCGCCGAGATTTCCGCCAAGATCATAGTGTATTACGTTCTGGATATCAAGGACAGCAATTTCTATCACTACTACCGGAAAGACCCAAAGCTTAGACTTCTTATGTGGAGCAAAAATTTGGAACCACATCCTTACTTTGGTTTTGAGAGCAAACATATCAGACAGTTTGAAAAGCTTCAGAACGAACTCCATCCAAACGATTTTGTGATTGGCATATTAGGTGGCTCAGTTGCCGGAATGTTCGCTAACTATGTTTCGAAACGACCTGAGTATTTTGATAAATTAAGGGAAGCAATACCATCTTTTGGAAGCAAGAACCTCCGAATAGCAAGACTTGCCATGGGTTCGGCCAAACAACCTCAGCAATTTTTTATCGCTACCTATTTTTTAGACCAGTTAGACTTAATGATTAATATCGATGGTCTCAATGATGCCTCCATTGGACACTACCTTCCTGTATATCCGCTGGAGTTTCCGCTTTTGTCTTTAAAATTTTATCAACGCACAAATCAGGGAGGCATGTATGCAATCTTTGGACGTCTAGCTCGCTGGACCTACAATATGGTAAATGTTTTTCCCCGCCGCGTTCCTCTTCTTTCACGAAGCAGTTTGTATTTCGTCTTATGGTATGGGACCCACGACATACTATACAAAATTGTGAAATGGTTTGAGGCAGCATACTATGCCGCCGCTATAGGAAGCCATCAATCAGAAGTGGTTAAAAGCACCACACCCACTGAAATAATGGAAAAGAGACTAAAAATCTGGAAGAGATATACTGCCCTGCAAAATGACATTGTGGGAAAATGGCAATGGAAACCTGTATTCTTCTTCGTTCAACCTAATCAATATTTGAAGGATTCTAAGATCCTGTCAGATGAAGAAAAGAGAACAGCAATTAATAACAGGAGAGCTGAACACACCCATGAGATGATGGTGGGCTTGAAAAGAGGGCTTCAGGATTTGCAAAACTCGGGTATCCCCATTTTTGATCTCACGAGAATATTCTCAGATACTAGGGAAACAGTATATATAGATGACGTGGGTCACTTAAACGATCGGGGAAACCATATCATGGCCGAAGAAATTGTGGCTGTTATTCTTAGGCGTCAAGCAGAAAATGCTCCGCCATCACCGAAGGATGCTCAGACAGGAGAGCAATAGTTTGTAAGACTGTAACGGAGGGTGATAAGAACTAGAAATTATTCGTATAGATGAGGAGATTTAATAAGGCGGTCGTTCAGCCTGTTGGACTTATTAAATTACCTGAGGATACAATATGTTTGATAATGATAAGAATTTTATTACTCAGAACATTGATATGTTTTCTTGTCCAAAGTGTGGCGGTGACTTAACTTTTAATAATGAGAGTTTTAATTGTTTTAGTTGCCATCAGCCTTATCAAGTTTTTGATGGTATTCCATCGTTATTTTGGCCAAATGATTGGGACTCTTCGAAAGAAGACGTAACTGACAAAATCAAATCGTTTTATGAAAAAACCCCCTTCCCTAACTACGATGATTTTGACAAAGTAGATAGTCTAATTAACAAAGCAAGAAAAGGTCTTTTCGCGAAATTATTGGATGATCAAATTCCTTTTGGTACTCGTATTTTAGAATGTGGTTGTGGCACCGGACAGTTGACAAACTTCCTATCTATTGCCAACAGAACCGTAATCGGGACAGATATTTGCATGAATTCACTAAAAATGGCTAATGCATTTAGAGAAGCAAATGATTTAAAAAGAGCGCATTTTTATCAAATGAATCTATTTCGCCCATCCTTCAAACCACAAAGTTTTGATTTGGTGATTTCAAACGGAGTTCTTCATCATACCAGTGCCCCCTTTTTAGCATTCAAATCAATATCCAATCTCGTTAAACCAAATGGGTACATATTAATAGGTCTCTATCATAAATATGGAAGATTAGCTACCGATCTTCGCCGGGTAATATTTAACATGACAAAAGATAAGTTAAAATTCCTGGATCGGCGGGCAATAAACAAAGATATTAGCCAATCTAAAAGGAATGCTTGGTTTATGGACCAATATAAGAATCCTCACGAATCTAAACATACAGTCGGAGAAGTTTTACATTGGTTAGATAGTACCAAATTCATATTCATCCATAGTATACCTAAAACAGTGCCATTTGAAAGTATTGATGAGTCAGAAAGATTGTTTAAACCAGATAGGTTAGGTAATCAGCTTGAAAGATTTATTGTAAATATTGGAATGATATTTACAGGACATAGAGAAGGGGGATTTTTTACAATCATTGCTAAGAAAGCAAAAAGGTAATTCATGGCTATCGAGATAGGGAGGAGCCTCACAGCTCCCCCCTCCCACACCACGCAGCATACGGGTCCGTACTGCGCAGTTCGGCTGATCAGAGGGGAACGAAAGTCCAAGTGATTCGAAGAGATCATCAGGCAAGGCGATATTAACCCACTTTACTTTGCTCATACGCCAGGGGCCTTTACGTGCACAGCCTGTCGTTACGGTATAGTTTCGCGACACTCCTCTTTTCAGGAGTTCACCCACACGGCTTTTTCGGTTTTTCTCTCCGAGCCGGAGGCCATTTATCACGCAATAGCTCCAAAGTTTTTTGCGACAGGGGCACGTTACGGTCTTTAATGCCCATGTGGCCCATGGATTTTTGGACTTGGATAAATCCACGGGCGCTTTCGATATTTTCGACTTTCGTGTGAATACCTTCGGACAAGCACAATCCGCAGGAATAGATCGTGGTGAGGCAAGCCCGATAGCGTAGTCTCTCAATGTTGCTTAAAATCTCACGAACTTCATCACGGCTAAAGACGAACGGGAGCTTCTTTTCACGCCCGGGGCAGATAAACAGCAGCGTTGGCCAGGGGCGCTTAATGGTATTTTCATAGAAGAATTTGATGATGCACAGGGCGACAGTGCTGGTGCTGCGGCTCCATTTTTTAGCGTTTTTGCCGTACAGAGAGTAATCTCGCAGTTCCTCTGCGGTAATGCTGCCTGGGGATTTGCCGAAATGTTCGCACAGTTGGTGGACGGCAGTGACATAAAGTGTCAGAGTGCTATTGCTGTAACCTTTGAGTTGTAAGTCTTCGATCATCCGCTGTCTTAATCTTAAGGGTGTCTTCGTTTAACTCCTTTTTATATGGTTAATGCAAACGGGTATAGGAGATATACCATAGTGAATAAAGTCCAAAAACAAAAATGAAGACTCTGATGTCTTTCTTAATGTTTTTCTGCCCTCAGCCACGACTTGTGAACGGTTACGAACAAATCAACTACCAATCCGCACATAGTCGCCGTCGAAAACAATCACCTCATAGTCGCCGTCGGATTCATCACCAATAACTGCAGCGGCGGTGACCGATCCGGGGGGCACCAGCTTCAACCGGAAACTGCCGTCGTCATAGTCGATGCTAACCGCCTTGAAACCGAAGCCGACCGGGATTTTGCCCTCGTAGCCCACCCGGGTATTGGAGCTGTTTTCCGGCGTGACCTCGACGTTGCTACCGACCATTTGCTGGATGACGGGTACTTCGACCGCCAAACAGCCGCCGTCGCTCTTTTCGACCTCCACGACCACCTTGCGGGCCTTGAGCACGGAGGTAAAGATGGACAAGCGGTCGTCTTCCAACAGCTCAGCCGTCGTGAACAGCGCATCCACTGGCGCGCTGCGATTGATATAGGCGTCCAGTCGCACTGGTTTTACAAAATGGCGGGTGACCTGTTCGTACTGAAACTTGAGGGCCCGTGCGGTTTTGTAAACTGCTTTGATTCCAAGATTTCCACCGGCGGCGGAAATCTACAGTCAAAGTCGTTGCATGAATCGACAGATGCTCAAGCCGGCCTTTTTGCATGTTAGCTATAATATATACATAAATATTTATATTGAGGCTCACATTTCAATTGTATAGGGTATTCGTAATTCTCCAAGTTGGATTGATCGATATGTTAAATGCGTGCCCTACACAAATTGATTTAGATGTTTATCAGCCACGCAACCCAAAGGCAAGCGCCTATTACAGCTGCGTCGAGGATCATTTTGAACAGCTGGAAACTGTCTGGGACGAACGTTATCAGAGCCGCTTCGGCTTTTGGCGGCCGTATGTGACCGATGTCATCCAGCGCTATTTGGATTGCGGGGATTTACATTTCGGTTTTGCGCGAGTTAAATGTGAAGACTGTGGACACGAATATTTGCTGGCGTTTTCTTGCAAGCGCCGACATTTTTGTCCCTCCTGCCATCAGAAGCGGGTGGTGGAATTCGGCGAATGGTTATGCACAGAAGTGCTAAAATATGTGCCGCACCGGCAGTGGGTTTTCAGCATTCCCAAACGGCTGCGGATCTATTTCATGTTTGACCGGAAGCTGCTCACAAAACTGAGCCGTTGCGCCTGGAAAGTGCTGAACTTGTATTTAACCCAAGCGATACCCTATGACGATGCCAAAGCCGGTGCTGCGGTTGCCGTACAGAGCTTTGGTGATTTTCAAAATTTTAATTCCCACCTGCATGTAATCTGTACAGACGGTTGCTTTTATGGCAACGGCTCGTTCAAGGCTTGCCCGACACCACATCCAAAAGATTTAGAGGATTTGTTCCGCTATGAAGTCTTTAAGATGCTAAAACTGAAGGTAAAATCAATGATGTTGTGATCGAGAACATGATGTATTTGGGCCACAGCAGCTTTAAGAGCCAACTTGTGCTTTTTGCTATGTACCAAGGGTTTCCTATTCGTTTTAAAACCCGATGTATCTCCAACAAAGTTGGAATCATTAAAGACTATGAAAATTTAAGATATCCTCAATCTCAGTTTTCATGGCATAGCAGACGATAACTGCTATATATCTACAATAATAACAGTAATTTAACGTTAAAGATACTCAAATGATATCTTACAGCGGGCAATCTTTTTTTTACAGACCCTACAGAATTAAATTAGACAGATCTTGATTTTAACAGACCTTTTCTATGCAAACTCAGGCACGCCCAAAAACATCAGATATAATTGAAGCTATCCGCGGAATCATTGAATAATTTACCTGCCACAAGCCGGATACCGGCTAATATGCCCCATTTTGCGAGGACCTCGTAAGGCATTAGCACGGACGATAAAAACCGGCGGTACAACTTGACGACGAACCTATCTAAAAGAGCTTTTGCTGTAGATATTAGTGTAACAAATATATAATAGAATCAGAGTTTTGATTTTACCGGCCGTATTTCTTCACTACCTTTACAAGTTGATCATGATCAATGGCATGTGCGGTGGCGGTGTTGGTCGTATGCATAGCGATGGATGAGTGGCCGTTTTATTGTTCAAGCAAATCAATTTTATTCAGATCCTGCGCAAGATCCGATAAACGTTGAGGGCCAAGAATGTCGGCTCTCTGTAGGCCAGATTCAGGATCCCATCCCCGAATCTTATAAAATTCCTTCAACATCCTGTCGTAAGTTTTCCGGTCAAGGGTTTGCCCTTTACGACTTATTACTTCCTCTCCGCGACCCGGTACGATTACATCCGGATTGAGGTAAATCTCTTTAACCGGGTTTGTAAAATTGAACTCGGCAGGAAAATCATCAAATACGTTCGCCATATTTATTGAGACCGGCCTCATCGATTTCAATCCCTGTGGCTGCATGGAATATCCGGCTTTCCATTGTCGGGTCCCCGACATGATCGGGGGTGTTCCATGAAGACATGATCGGCCAGACCGCATCGCATAAGCCGAGACTGTCTTTTACGATGGTTCGATCGATTATTTTGGCCGCCGCACAGGCTTTCCCTTCGTGCGTCATCAAATCCCATGCTTTTTCATGCCCCCAGAACTTTGAGGCCGCAGCTCTGAAAACATCTGCAGTTACAGGTGAGGATTTGGGGTCATTTAAATAGCGGACCCACTCTCCCAAAAGTAGGCTCACCTCGTGAAGCATCGATATGGGTTGCCTTGGTTCAAAAGCATATAGCAGGGCATTCGTCAAATAGGCCCGTCCGGAGTATTCGGCCGCACTACCGACATCCGACACTTCATCGGAAAAATTCGCTCTTGCTTTTTCACCCAGTTTTTCTCCTGCCCGTAACAAGCCTTCGGCTAAAATGTCGCCAAATCCTTTTCTGTAGGCAATCATATCGGCAAGTTTATCAAAAAACGACAATTTCCCAATTTCTTCGATATGGAGGCCCGTCTCCTCCGGCGTAAGGTATCCTGACGCAAAACAGGCATCCAGCCAGGCAATGATATTATACATCTCCATGGTGCAGATCGACAGGTCATTACATAATCGCGTGGCATCAAAGGCCGCCTCTTCAGGTTCATCGTTTCGATCCACAATCCATTCGTGATAGACAAACACGGCCTGGCACATACCGATAATGTCTTTTCCGGAGGCCGCCCGTGCAACAAGCCGGAATTCGCAATCGATGGCACATTGATAACAGTGGGCGGTTTTTGCTGAAGCGCCTGTTTCCCGGCAGGCAGAGTCAGGTTTGGCTGGACCTTGGCATAAATGATATACTTTTTTATTGAGTTCCTTGAGTCTGTCCGGCTGTGCTGTTGAGGGCCCGCCGCTGCCCATTACGGCTATTGCCTTGAGGTTTTTGGAACCGAACACCGCACCGAACCCGCCTGTGACGCTACCGTCATTTTCCGTCATAAGGTTGGCGCTGCGACTCAAATTTTCACCTGCAACACCGGTTGTTATAAATCTGACCCTTTTCCCATATTCATTTTTCAATATATTACCTGCAGCATATACACCCTTGCCCCAAAGCGAAGATGCGTCATGAATCTGAACGTTCTTGCCATGGATTAATAAATAAATCGGCTTGCTCGATCGTCCGTGTATGATAAGGCCGTCATAGCCCGCTATTTTCAGGTAGGGTCCAAAAAAGCTGCCGATGTTGCCATAGCAGAAACCTTCAGGCATCAACATGGGAGATTTGCCGATTACCATGCACCTGGCAGCACCCTGTGTGCCGGTTGCTACCAGGGGGCCGGTCATAAAGATCAAGCGATTTTCCGGATCAAAGGCACTGGTGCCGGGTAGAACCTCTTCCCAGTAAATTCGGGTGGCGATCCCGCGGCCGCCTAAAAACCGATCGGCATAGGGCATGGTATCCATTGTCGATGTTCGGCCGTTGGAAAGATCTACCTTGAGAATCTGTCCACACCATCCATGTAGGCCTGTTTTCATTGTCTTTGTCTCCTTGGACTGGAGGAATGATTATTTTTCTTAGTAAACAGGGCGTTTGTAAATGCTATATCAACGTCGTCACTTGAGGGCTTCTGAAGCCTCATAACATATTTAATCGCGGAGCGGGACGTTTTTTTAGGTTCCATCTATATCGTTACTTGAATATTTTAATGCTTTTGTTGCATACCAAAACTATTGCTTGCGCCCCAACTTTGATGATACCTGTATCTTACCTCGATTTCAGATTATGGCAAACTATCTATAGTCGGGACTCCGTTAAATTTGAGGCTAATTTTATAGCATATCAAAAATTTAGCATAGTTTTGGGTTGTCTCAATGGATCGGAATTTAAGTAATTTACGAATGAAGGAGTAGGTGTTATGTATATCCAACAAGTAGAGCTTACGCGGGGTATCGGAAGAGATTTCGTGAAGGCACTAACGGAGATGTCGGCCAAGGAAGAACATGAGCAAGGGGAAATCCTTTTTAAAAGAGGAGATCCTGCAAACCACGCTTTTCTTTTATTGATCGGCCGCGTTCATTTGAAAGTAGGCGAGACTGGTCAGGTGATCCACATCGTAAGCCGTCCTGGTGAGACATTTGGGTGGTCGAGTCTCGTGGACCGCGATGTATATTCTGCCACCGCAGAGTGCGTCGAGCAGACGGCGCTTCGCAAACTCCACCGAGCTGATTTTCAAAAACTTTTAAAAAAGGACCCTACAAACGGGCTCATTTTTTTTCAGCGTCTTGCAGGAATGCTTGGAGAACGGTTGCTGGAAAGCTACGCCCGGTATGAAAAATTATTCCGTGGTGAAACCTTTGTATAGTAAAAAAAATGAAGGCCAGGCAACACAAAAAAAGATCTTAAATTCCGATGGACAACGCACCTTTGCAGACGCTAAAGTGAGGCGAGTCCCTTTTATTTAAGAAATTGACACGGAACAGTAAGGATCACGATATCAAAATCGTAAACGGGAGTAAAATGATGAATTTCTACACGATGCTTCAAAGACGTGCTTCAAAGGGACGGCCCATTAAGGTGGGGGTGATCGGTGCGGGAAAGTTTTCTGCCATGTTTTTATCCCAGGCGCGGCTGGTTCCGGGACTACAGGTGATGGGGATTGCCGAATTGGAACCGCAGAAAGTCTTTGACGCGCTGGAGCGAACCGGTTGGGATGACGGTATTGCGGAAAATGCCGTGAATGCTGGACAGATCAATGATGCTGCCGCCAGAGGACGGATAGGGGTGTGTCCGTCGGCCATGGAAGTGATCGCATCGGACTGCGAAGTGATTCTGGAGATTACCGGCCATCCGGAGCACGGGACCCAACATGCCCTGGCAGCCATCGAAGCCGGCAAGCATATCGTGATGGTCACCGTGGAGGCGGACTGCCTGGTGGGGCCGGCTTTGAAGAAGAAGGCGGAAGAGAAGGAGGTGGTTTACTCTATGGCCTACGGCGACCAGCCGGCGTTGATAATGGAGCAAATCGACTGGGCTCGGACCGTGGGTTTCGATGTGGTGTGTGCCGGAAAGGGGACGCGCTATCAGCCCGAATATCATTTCTCCACCCCTGAAACGGTTTGGGGATATTACGGATTCAGCAAGGAGCAGGTGGCCAGCGGCGACTACAATGCCCGGATGTTCAACTCCTTCCTGGACGGCTCCAAAAGTGCCATA
>CALZJV010000209.1 GCA_945787595.1 uncultured Desulfobacterales bacterium
ATAATGAGTAAAAAAAAAGCTTTTTTCCTGATTCTGTTCAGTCTTGAACTGGCCCTGCTGATCCCCCTCGGCATTTCCCAGCTGCCGAATACGGCCACCACCCGACACATTGCAGTTGATGCCCGCCGGTTCGCCTATGCCCCTTCACGCCTGGTGGTGAACAAGGGCGACACTGTAATCCTGAAGTTCTCTACTTCGGATGTCACCCACGGTCTGCAGCTAGACGGCTACCCGATTGAACTGATTGCCAGAAAAGGCACTACTTTCCGCAAGCATGACTGGATAGAGGATAAGGGCCACCTGCAAACCAACTGGAGCCGCGTCTCTTCCGTCAAAATTAGGGCATTGCGGTCAGGGAAGTTTATCTTCCGCTGCACCGAAACCTGCGGCAATTTGCATCCCTTCATGACCGGTGAGCTGGTGGTCAGACCCAACACCCCGTATCATTTTTTCCTGGCGCTCTCTGTCTGGATCGTATTTACCGTGTTTGTCCTGATGCGGTTTAAAAACCCGGGCGAATTCAAGCGAATTAATATCCTGGAAATATTCCCCCCGCTAAAAAGGCTGGTGATGCGTCGCAGTTTTCAGTTTTGGTTTATCGCGGTCAATTTTGTCGTGTTTTATCTGTTTATCCTCAGCAGCCTGTGGGGCAGTCCGGTGGGCAACCGTAATATTGCCATTGTATTTGTTTGGATCCTGTGGTGGTTTATTCTCAAGGCGGTTCTGGTGCCTCTGGGAGGCAGGCTGTGGTGCCTGATGTGCCCGCTGCCGGGGCCGGCCGAATGGTTGTCCCGCAAAAGATTGACAGCTGTCAAATATTTTAAAAAGCCTTTCCGCAAACTGCATCACCGTTATCTCGGCCTCCAAAAAGACTGGCCGATAAAGCTGCGAAATATCTGGCTGCAAAATATTCTGTTTTTGGTCCTGATTTCTTTCGGTATGATTCTGATTACGCGACCGTTGGCAACAGCCCTTGTCTTCATAATAATTCTGGCAGGTACCCTGATTCTGGCACTTATTTTCCGCCACCGGGTCTTTTGCCTGTATCTATGTCCGGTGGGCGGCTTTTTAGGCACCTATTCCATGGCATCCATGACTGAAGTGCGCGCCATCGATCGCGATGTCTGCAAAAAACACAAAGATAAATCCTGTTTAACCGGTGGCCCCGATGGTTGGGCCTGTCCCTGGAATCAATATGTCGGCAATATGAACCGCAACAACTATTGCGGGCTGTGCACCGAATGCATTAAAAGCTGCCCCAAGGATAACGTCGGTGTCTTTATCAGACCATTTGGCTCCGATAAAGCACTAAAAGGCTATGATGAAATGTTCAACGTGATTATCATGCTGGTGGTGGCCATTGCTTTCAGCATCACCATGCTAGGCCCGTGGGGGTTTATCAAAGATGCCGCCAACGTTACCGAAAGCAAACAGATCGTTCCTTTTCTCATCTACCTGGTGACAATCTGGAGTTTCGCCCTGCTAATCGTACCGGGTTTCTTTATGCTGGTGGCAAAGGCAGCCGGTCGCCTATCCAGAGTCGAATTAAATCGCCGCCTGCTGACCCTACGGTTGGCCTATATTCTCATACCGATCGGAATCTTTGCCTGGATAGCCTTCAGCCTGCCGACCATCATGATTAACTACGGTTATATCATCGCGGTCTTTTCCGATCCGCTAGGTTTGGGGTGGGATCTTCTGGGAACCGCCGACACTCACTTTAAAGCGCTCATACCGGACTGGATACCGGTAATTCAAGGTGTTGTGCTGCTGGCCGGGCTGTATCTGGGATTGAGCCGCGGGTTTATGGCTCTCAGAGATTTGTTGCCGGACACAAATTCACAAATCCGGGCCATGCTTCTCCCGGCTCTTTTCGCTCTTGTTATGGTTAATATATTATTGAAACTGTATATGGGATAAAATAAAGATAACTAAATTGTTTAAGTCATCGTGATCAAAAAAACTCTTTCGCAACTATCTGTTTAGAATACATTATTCATAATTCAAAAATACGTATTTTGCCCTATTTTTATTCTGTGTAATTTTGATATGGATTTTTGACTTAAGTCAAGGATTTAATCATACTTGTTAGATAGGAAATAGCCAAACCTCATTCAACACATCATAATAATCGTTTTATGGAGAACCAATGCCCGTATTCAGCTACCTGGCATATCCTAAACAGGGCGCAAAGAAGGAACTGCTCACTGATCTCGCAGCCCTTGAATACTGTGAAGCGACGCCGGCCGATAATGAAAATATCCTGATCCTAATAACCGACACACCGGATGAAGAATCGGAGAAGGCGTTGCAGAAAAAGCTTAAGAAATTAAAAACATTGGAATCTCTTGGCATGACCTTCGGGCATGTGGATTAACCTGAACTGAGCGTTTCAATTTTAAAAATTAGGATAAATAAACCGTGTCTTTAGCAAAGGAGTGGCACATGAGTATCACCAGAAGATCATTTATCAAAACCCTGGCATTAAACAGTGCCGCGGCAGCCGCAGCGACCCTGTTTCCGGGAATCAGCTTCAGCGCTTGGAAAAATGTAGATTCATCTGCGGGAGGGATTGAATGGAAAAAGACGCCCTGCCGGTTTTGCGGTACCGGATGCGGTCTGCTGGTGGGTGTATCCGGCGATCGGGCAGTGGCCGTCAAAGGCGATCCCAATTGTACCGTCAACAAGGGGCTGTGCTGCGTTAAGGGCTACCATTCCGTCCAGATCCTTTACGGCAAGGATAGAATCACCAAAGCCCTGGTTCGCAAAAACGGCAAGCTGGTGGAAACACCCCTGGAAGAAGCCCTTGACCTGGTGGCCAGCAAAATGCAGGAAACGATCAAGAGCCACGGGAAAGACGCCGTGGCCATGTACGGGTCCGGGCAATGGTCGATTTCCGACGGGTATGTGGCCTCCAAGCTATTTAAAGGCTGTATCGGGACCAACAACCTGGAAGCCAATGCGCGACTGTGCATGGCCAGTGCGGTAACCGGCTTTTTGACCAGTTTCGGACTGGACGAACCCATGGGCAGCTATGACGACATCGATCACGCCGATGTGTTTATTACCTGGGGCAATAATATGGCCGAGATGCATCCGGTGCTTTTCTCCAGAATGCTTGCCAATCGCAAAAGCAAAGGCCATGTCAAAATCATCGATTTTGCCACCCGCAGCACTCGCAGCAGCCAGGCATCGGACAGATCAATCCTTTTTAAACCCCAGACGGACCTGGCTGTGGCCAATGCCATCTGCTATGAAATCATCCGCAACGACTGGGTCAATTGGGATTTTGTCAATAAGCATGTTTCCTTTCATAAAGGTAAAACCAACATCGGCTATGGGACCGAGGACCATTTCAAGTTCAAAGACAAAGCCGAAACCGTTGACTTTGAGCAGTATAAAGAATTTCTGGCGGATTACACGCCGGAGAACGTTGAAAAAATATCCGGCGTATCTGCCAAAGACATCAGGTACTTAGCTTCGCTATACGGAGACCCGGATAAAAAAGTGGTTTCTTACTGGTGCATGGGGATGAACCAGCACACCCGGGGGACCTGGATCAACAACCTGGTCTATAATTGTCATCTGCTGGTGGGCAAGATTTCCCAACCGGGCAATGGCCCGTTTTCTTTGACCGGTCAACCGAGCGCCTGCGGTACGGTGCGTGAAGTCGGCACCCTTACCCATAAGTTGCCTCATGGCGTCGTCACGAATGAAAAAGCGCGCAAGCTGGCCGCTAAAATTTGGGACGTGCCGCTGGAAAACATCGATCCCAAACCGACCTATCATACGGTTGAGATGTTCCGGGCTCTGGACCGGGGAGATATCCGTTTCATGTGGGTGCAGGTCACGAATCCCATGGTCACCATGCCCAATTTGAATCGCTACCGGGACGGCGCCGAAAAGGACGATCGCTTCATGGTGGTATCCGAAATATATCCCACCCCCACCTACGATGTGGCCGATGTGGTCCTGCCGTCGGCCCTGTGGATCGAGCGCGAAGGATTTTTCGGCAACTCAGAGCGGCGCACCCAGCACAATGAGCAGATTATTCCCATGCCGGGTGAATGCATGAGCAATACCTGGCAGATCATCGAGGTGGCGCGACGAATGGGCTTTGAGAAACAATTTCCCTGGTCTGAAGAAACCTACATCGAAGACATCTGGAATGAATATATTCAGTTTCACGATTCCCCCAAGCACAGAATGGCATCTTACAAAGTGCTTAAAGCGCGATCGGGTGTTGTGTGGCCCTTCGTTGATGGACTGGAAACCAAATGGCGCTACAACGCTAAATATGACCCGGCCGCCAAGCAGGATGATTTCCATTTTTACGGCAAACCGGATAACCGGGCCTGGATTTGGCTGAGGCCATACGAGCCGGCCGCAGAATCACCTGACAGTGAGTATCCTTTCTGGCTCAATACCGGACGTATCCTGGAGCACTGGCATACCGGCTCCATGACCCGGCGTGTTCCGATTTTACATAAAGCCGCTCCGGAATCCTATGTGGAGATCAATCCCGATGATGCATCCGGATTGGGCATCACCAACGGCAGCAAAGTGAAAATATCCTCCCGCAGGGGCTCGGTGGTAATGAAGGCCAGCATCAACGAGCGGGGCCGCCCGCCACAGGGAATGGTTTTCGTTCCGTTCTTTGACGAGAGCTATTTGATCAACGAGGTAACTTTGGACGCATTTTGCCCTATATCCAAACAGCCGGACTATAAAAAATGCGCTGTCAAACTGGAGAGAGTATGATGGAAACGTCAGACAAAAAGGTGGGAAAAGTATTTCTCGTTTTTGCCGGTCTCTGTATCATTGCCTTACCCCTGGTCGTGATTTCGGCGTTCTCCTTCCAACCAAAGGAGATGGAAACGGCTGCAATAGGTGCTCAGAGCCTTGACTTTGATCAGCAGGGGGAAACCATATTCATAGACTATGACAAGCTATCCAGCGAATATCTGGCGGGTGTATCTTCCGAACGGACCCTCAGCGACTACTACTCACGCAGGCAGTATCCAGGGTCTCCGCCCTATATCCCGCATAAGGTTGAAGAACCTGATTTAGCCCGGGTTGAGTGCCTTGCCTGTCACGCCAGGGGCGGTTGGTCGGAAGAGCTTAAAAGACACACACCCATAACGCCCCATCCGGAACAGGAGGCCTGCCGGCAGTGCCATATCGCAATGACCGGCAAAGAACTGTTCGTTGACATTGACTGGCGCAGCGTCGCAACGCCCCGCCTGGGCCGATCTGAACTGCCCGGCGCTCCGCCTCCCATTCCGCATGAACTTCAGATGAGAGGCAACTGTATCGCATGCCATGTGGGACCGGGGGCGGTGACGGCCATTCGAGTGGAGCATCCCTCGCGGGGGAATTGCCGGCAATGTCACGTACCGGATACCAACGTTAAACCGTTTCAGCGGAATTCAAAATCATAACACGGTCCAGTCAGAACCAAAAACAGACACAACAATTTGAAATAACCGCTGAGTAAAACAGGGACGTCATGAAGACAACAATCTATAAAAAGTGCCTTTTCGGGACAATTGCTTTACTGCTCGTTATCTTTGCGGGGTGGACCGCGTATTCCGAGCAAGGCGGTGTCAGCCAGATCTATAAAAATGCAATTGCGCCGTTTGATGATAAAAAGCGCGTCCAATCCGTCCTGGCGCTGCCGGATGACACCGTTGTGGTCCGGACAAGATACCAGGGGGGACTTTTTTGGACCGAAACCCGAAAGGACAAGATAGAGCGCTTTAAATGCAGCCAATGTCATAACAATAAATCTGTCAATGTTGCCCTGGCTGCTGAAATGGCCCATGGTGATATCAAGCTGGATCATGGCGACCGGCAAAAACCACTTTCCTGTTTCACATGTCATAATAAAGAGGAGCGTGATTCTTTGGAAACCGAAGCAGGTGTCAAAGTGGATATGGATCACAGCTACCAGATGTGCGCTCAGTGCCATTTCAGACAGTTAAAAGACTGGGTGGGCGGTGCGCACGGCAAACGCGTTGCTAACTGGGCCGGCAAAAGGGTCGTCAATAGCTGTGTATCCTGTCACAATCCCCACTCTCCGCGCTTTGAAAAACGTTGGCCGGTAACGTATTCACCGCCTTTTAAAGAATAGGGAATTAGAATGAATCCCCCGAAAAATCAAAATTGTCAAAAGCCTAAAGAAAGCAACCACCGCCAGGGCAAACCGTGCGGGCGCCGGGAATTTCTCAAAGGAGCCGCAAAAGTAGCCGCTCTGGGCGGCGCCACTATGCTTACCGGGTGTGGAACCGAAGCATTTGGTTCAAGTGAAGAGCTCAAATTACGGTTTCAGGAATTCTTTAAAAAAAATTACCGTCTCATGACCCCGGAGGAAAAAGACGAAACCATACGGCGCCTTGAGCGGCTAGCCAAAATGAGAAGAGGCGTCGATGTCCGGATGAGCTCCAAGGCGCCCATAGAGAATGTTTTATTCGGTTATGCCTTTAATGTCACCCGCTGTGAAGGTTACATGGAATGTGTGGCCGCCTGCGTCAAGGAGAATAACCTCGACCGCAAGTCCAATACACAATATATCCGCATATTTGAAATGGAGCACGGCCAAATGTCTCCTGAGGTCGGCAACGGCAAATACTTCCATGAAGTGCCGGTTGAGGATCATTTCTATATGGGTGTTCAATGTTTCCACTGTGAAAGTGCCCCGTGCATCAAGGCCTGTCCCACAAAAGCCACCTGGAAAGAGCCCGATGGAATTGTCGTCGTGGACTATGACTGGTGCATCGGATGCAGGTATTGTATGGCGGCCTGCCCCTATTACGGGCGTCGCTTCAACTGGAACGAACCCCAGGTACCCTCCGAGGAAATGACCAAAAAGCAGCATTATCTCGGCAACCGGATGCGCGCCAAGGGACAGATGGAGAAATGTACCTTTTGCGTGCAAAGGAGCAGAGAAGGCAGACTTCCCGCCTGTGTCGAGGCCTGCCCCACCGGTTCAAGGGTGTTTGGAAATCTGCTCGACCCCAAAAGTGAAATCAGGTTTGTCCTGAAGCACAAGAAGGTTTTCAGGTTTAAGGAGGATCTGGGAACGGATCCAAAGTTCTGGTATTTTATTGACTAAGATAGGTTTTGCCGGTTAGCCGGTTGGGCCGGTTGACCGGTTAGACAATGTATTCTTTCGATTTCAACGGGCTCAACGGAAAAACGGTCCAAACGGGCTTAACGGGCTCAACGGACTCAACGGGCCAACGGGCTAAACCGACAAACCGGCTCAACGGACTAACGGACCAACGGGCCAACCGGCTCAACGGAGCTCAAGAAAGGTCGCAGGAAAAAGTTATGATGGAAAAGTCTCCTGATAAAGGAATTGTATCGTTTGTTACGGATGCCATTGTATGGAACCTATCCGGCGGTATCGGCTATCAGATTTATCTGTGTTGTTTAGCCGTAATGGTGATGCTTGGTGTCTATGCCTATTCCGTTCAAACGCACTTAGGCCTTGCTGCCACCAATATGTCCGATATCGTCAGCTGGGGATTTTATATCGGCAATTTTACGTTTCTGGTGGGCGTGGCGGCGGCAGCTGTTATGTTGATATTACCTGCTTATATGTTCCGTGACAGGGATCTGCACAAGGTGGTCATCATCGGTGAAGGTGTGGCCAATGGGGCCCTGGTGATGTGCCTTTTGTTCATTGTAGCAGATATGGGAGGCCCCTTGAAGCTCTGGCATCTGATACCGGGTATCGGGATTTTTAATTGGCCTTCATCGCTGCTCACGTGGGATATCATCGTATTAAACGGTTATCTGGCCCTCAACCTGCTGGTACCTGCCTATATCCTTTATTGTCAATATAACAATCGTGAACCTGATGAAAAAAAATACCGTCCTTTTGTTTTTCTATCAATTTTCTGGGCCTTTTCAATTCACCTGGTAACGGCCTTTTTGTATCAGGGGCTGCCAGCCAGGCCTTTCTGGAATAATCCTTTGATGGGTCCCCGGTTTTTAGCATCCGCCTTTGCGGCCGGGCCGGCTTTGATAACCGTGGTACTGGTAATTGTTCATACTGCCACTACATTTAAAATCGAAAAAGAGACCTTTAACAAGCTGAGGCTGATCATTGTCATTTCCGCAATAATTAATCTCATCATGCTCTTTTCCGAGATTTTCAAGGAGTTCTACCTACCCACCCACCACAGTCTGCCGGCTATTTATCTCTATTTCGGTCTCGACGGTCACTCCGCCCTGGTCCCCTGGATCTGGACCGCAATCAGCCTGAACCTTTTAGGCACGTTGACCCTGATCTGGAACCCGGGCAAGAATAACCCCAAAGTGCTACTTCCGGCCTGTGTGTTGCTTTTTATCGGTATCTGGATCGAAAAAGGCATGGGATTGATTGTGCCGGGACTGGTCCCTTCACCTTTGGGGGAAGTGATTAATTACGCACCCAGTTGGGTGGAGATCTGTGTAGCGATAGGCATTCTAGCGGTCGGCATGTTTGTTGTCACCCTGCTGATCAAACCGGCTTTGATAATCGAGCAGCGGTTTGAATCGTATCAGCGATCGGAAACAGGCTAAAGCCGGGTTCTTGCACTATCCCATTGATCCGCGCGAGTGATCGAATTGTAGGTTGTTTCTTCCGTCATGAGGGAGGAACGTCGTTCATGCTCCGAAGATTCCTCCTGTTATTTCAGTTTAAACATCTAAGTTGCTTAACAATAGTTAAAACTGTCGACCAAATTTTGTCGCTATTTTATCTTAAAACACACCGATGAAAAAACCTTTAAAGTCCGTCACCAGGAGGCCAAACCATGGAATTAAACGCGAAGACCAAGATCGATGCCCTGCTAAAGCAATACCCTTTTTTGCTTGATTATTTGATCACCCTGTCACCTAAATTTGAGAATTTAAAAAATCCCTTGATGCGTAAAACAATGGGCAAAGTGGCTACCCTGGAAATGGCAGCCTCTGTCGGTGGGATGAACAAAGATGAGCTGATATCCGCCCTGATCGCTGAAATCGACAAGCATAGCGGCAAGGATGCAACCTCCGGTGAAGTTGCTCCCGCCTCTCAGGGTGAACCTCTGACTGATCCCAAGAAACGGCAGGCAGCACTCAAGGGAATCATAAAAGATCTCCACGAAGGCCACGACATGGAAATACTCAAACAAAGATTCAGAGAATTGATTCAGGGAATTGAGGCTCCGGAAATCGCTAAATTGGAGCAGGAACTCATGAATGAAGGGCTGCCCGCCGAAGAAATCAAACGTCTTTGCGACGTTCATGTGGAGATATTCAAGGAGGCCTTAGAAGAGCAGGACAGACCGGTATGTCCTCCGGGCCATCCGATCCACACCTTTATGAAGGAAAACCGGGCATCTGAGAAAATCATGAGCGAGACTAGTATACTCATGGGGCGCATGGGACTCCCCCCCGACCCTGAAGCCTTTGAAGAACACCGACAGTCGCTGGGCTCCCTCATCGAGCAGTTGTCAGAAATCGATATCCATTACATGCGCAAAGAAAATCAGCTTTTTCCAATGCTGGAAGCCCACCATTTCACCGGCCCATCCCAAGTGATGTGGTCGATTCACGACGATATCCGAGCCCATATAAAACAGGCCCGGGAGGCATTTACCGGCGGCGACCCGGTAAAAACGTTGGCGTCCCTGAAAAAAGCTATCCAGGCCGTGCGGGAGATGATCTATAAGGAAGAGCACATTCTTTTCCCCGCCAGCCTGGATATGTTGACCCAAAATGAGTGGATTAAGGTTAAAGAAGGTGAGGCCGACATTGGTTTCGCCTGGGTGGTGCCTGACACCGGCTGGCCTAAAGAAATTGTCGAAGAACCGGAAGCGGAGCCACCCGAGCCACTTGAGGTTTTAACGGATGTGGCCGAGGCTCTGGGCCTGGATACGGGACGTATGACCCTGGAACAAATTAACCTGATGCTGACCCACCTGCCGGTGGACTTGACTTTTGTGGATGAAAACGACCGGGTGGCTTATTATTCCGAGGGTCCGGAGCGGATTTTCCCCCGCAGCCCCGCAATCATTGGCCGGGAGGTGCGCAACTGCCATCCCCCCAAAAGCGTCCACATGGTTAACAAAATCCTGGACGCTTTTAAATCCGGCTCCCGGGACACGGCCGAATTCTGGATCCAGCTGGGAGAGAAGTTCATCTACATCCGCTATTTCGCAGTTCGGGATAAAAAAGGCTACTACCGCGGCACCCTGGAGGTCAGCCAAGACCTGACCGCAATCCGAAAACTGGAGGGACAGCAGCGGTTGCTGGACTGGGAATAGTTGGACCGGGTGTTTACTTATCCAGGTTCAATCCTTACGTTATTATTAATCAGTCAGACAGTTAAAAACGACGACAGTTCGCATTGTATCGGGGATTATTTTCAATTAAACATATCGAAAGTTGATAAAATGCAAGGATTTTATCAATTCGTTATCAAATTGTGAACAAATCTTGACATCTTTTTTTAGGATAGTGCTTATATTTGATAAAAACGGACGAGAATAACGGCTATGATACAAGATTAGTTTTACGAAAGCTATAAATCCTAAAAAATTGGAGGGATTGACATGAAAACAACCATCCTTATTGGAATAATAATAACTAGTATGCTTATTTTAGTAGGATTTCAAAAATCTAACAATCTGCAGGGAAAAATGGATACTACCATGGATAAAAAACAGAAGAACCTGTCTGAAGCTACTTTCGCCGGCGGTTGTTTTTGGTGTACGGAGTCGGATTTTGAAAAATTTGACGGAGTTGTTGAAGCCATATCCGGTTATGTCGGCGGACAGACCCAAAATCCCACCTACCAGGAAGTGTCGGCCGGAGGTACCGGGCATGCTGAAGCGGTTCGAGTCCTTTATGATCCGCAAAAGATTACCTATACTGAATTGCTCGATATCTTCTGGCAGCACATGGACCCGACCGATCCCGACGGGCAATTTGTCGACAGAGGCTCCCAGTATCGACCGGCTATATTTTATCATGATGAAGAGCAAAAACGTCTGGCTGAGGAATCCAAAAGAAAACTTGAATCTTCCGGCCGGTTTAACAAATCCATCGCAACTGAAATCGTCCCGATTTCTGAATTTTACGAGGCCGAAGACTATCACCAGGATTACTATAAGAAAAATCCGTTGCGATATAAATTTTACCGGCATAATTCCGGCCGGGATCAGTTTCTGAAAAAAACATGGAGCGACACGGCGCAACCGGCGGCCGGAGGGGACACCCAAGCAGCCTATTCAAAACCCGACGATAACGTGCTGAAAACGAAACTAACGTCGCTGCAGTATAAAATTACCCAGCAAGAAGGCACTGAACCGCCCTTTAGAAATGAATACTGGGACAATAAAAAGGAAGGTATCTACGTCGACATCGTATCCGGCGATCCTGGAAAAAGAGGATCGCAGCCTTTTTGGGGTTCGCACCGAGGTGAGAAGCAAACATGGCGATTCTCATCTCGGGCATCTTTTTCCTGATGGGCCGGCACCTACCGGCCTGAGATACTGTATCAATTCCGCCTCCTTGAAGTTCATCCCCAAAGAAGCGCTGCAAAAAGAGGGATATGACGGATATGTGCGTCTTTTTGAAACCAGCAAAGCGGCCAATTAAGCAATAGATGCCGAATGGAATATTGGAATGGTGGAATAAACGAAGGCTTAATCCGCCAAACTAACGGTGGACAAGAGTGAGCTAAATTGCCTAAAATGCATAAAATTTAGATCTCGTTGAATAGTTTACTGGTTGAATGGTTGATTAGGTAAATTATAGTCATAATTTCAGAATGTTACGATTGTTGAAAAATGAAGTGTTCAATTATTTTGCAAATATGGGATGAATACATATTTACAACCACTTAACCAATCAACTAATCAACCAATCAACGATATCAGATCTTTGGAAATTTCAATAAAATATTTTGACCTGATATTGTGACAAATTAGAATCAACCTGCCTCTGCCTTTAAATATTCAAAAAACAGCATCCCCACCATGGCCAGGCATTCCATGTCCAGAAATTTTTCGGCGCGCTTTTCAAATAATACCGAACACTGAGCGGGGAACTCTTCATCTTTATCATTGAACAATAGCAAGACAGGCACTTTGGGCAAGGCATTAAACTGCATCGCAAGGTCATATGAGAATTGATCAGCAGGCGGGCGCCCACCGATTTTTTTACCTGCGGTTTCAAGTTCCGCCAGCCGCCCGCAGAACGTTTCAGCAATTGGATGGGTAACCGTATTATAAAACGCCTGGATCAGGGGGGCGGCATTCTTAAAATCTTTGTACGACATCCAGTTGCCCCCCAAAGGTTCAAGCATCGGACACATCAACAGATATTTACACAAAATGACGCTAACGGAAAGATGGGGTTGCCTGTTTAATGGATCTGTAATGCCCTTGGCAGATATCCTGTAGGGCTTGCCGAAAAACGGGATGATGACCGTCTGACCATCTAGTTGAATGTCAAGCTTATCTGCCAGGTATGGGAAATCCAGTTCGGCGATGCGAGATAGATAATCTTTGTAGGTTTGTTCGTAAACGTGTCTTTTTTCCATGGCTCACCCAAAGTCGCTAAGACGCAAAGGTTCAATTAATTGAGGGGTCGAGGCGTTTCTCAAAGCCGACCCGCTGCATGGATAATCGCCACCGAAACCGCATGAACTCGACCCTAAGACATTGTAATTATTGCAAAAGACCGCACTGGAAACGACCCCATGCCCTTCACCGGCGGCGGGACGGCAAAAAATTTAAATCCGCCATCAGGCAACGTATCCAGATGGCAGAGGTGCTCGACAATCGGAATTCCGCCACCGAGCAGGATGGTATGCACCGGACGGGTTCCGTCCGTATTGTCGTCGATGTTGAGCGAATCTATGCCCACCAGGGCTGAGCCTCCTAATTTTAAGTATTCGGCAGACTCCCGGGTTAAATAGGGGTGATCTTTGAAATACAGTTCGGTGCCCCAGTATCGATCCCAGCCGGTATGGATCAGAATGGCTTTGCCTTTCAGGTCTTTACCTTTGAAAAGATCCGGCGAAATCGCACGGGTGGCCGGATCCGCATGTAGCAATACCCCGTCAAGGTTGGCCACCAAAGCAGTGTCAAGCTGTGACAGGTCTTTGCCATCTATATGTCGATGAAACGGGGCGTCAATATAAGTGCCGGTGTTGGCGACCATTTCGATTTTTCCAATCTGAAAAGTAGTCCCTTCGGCGTAGTGCTGCTTGGAGTCTTCCCGGCTCAGGTAATCCTGTATCTTCGGCCCGGGTAGCCCTGCGTATGTGATCATACCATCTTGAATGACATGGCTGAGTTCAATGAATTTTGGCATATTGCATTCCTTATCGATCGCATTGCATCTAAACCTTCTCCTTATAAACCGGAAATCTCCGGCACAAATTCATGACTTCCTGTGACACGTTTCCCAGAATATCGCTATTTTTATTATTTACGATGGCAATATCGATCCAGTTGACAATCTGAGCAACTTCGTCCAACCCCATTCCGCGCGTCGTAACAGCCGGGCTGCCGATTCTGATGCCGCTGGTGATGTCCGGTTTCTGGGGATCACCCGGAATGACATTGCGGTTGACAATTATTCCTACAGACTCCAATGTTTTTTCAGCTAACACTCCGGTCAGGCCTTTTGACCTTAAATCCACCAGCACCAAGTGGTTGTCGGTTCCCCCCGATACCATTCGATACCCTTTCTTTTTAAAGCCGGCTGCAAACGCGGCTGCATTTACCAAAGTCATTTTTTGCAGTTCTTTAAATTCCGGATTCAAGGCCAGCTTGAAGCACACCGCCTTTGCAGCCAGCAGATTGAGGGAGGGGGTACCCTGGGATCCGGGGAAAATTGTTTTGCTGATTTTTTGGCCATGCTCCTGCCGGCACAGTATCACCCCACCTCGCCCGCCGTTAAGCGTTTTGTAAGTGGTGAAAGTGACAAAATCAGCATGGGAAACCGGACCGGGTATCACGCCGGCTGCAACCAATCCGGCAATATGGGCCATGTCCACCATTAAATAGGCTGAAACACTGTGGGCAATTTCCGCCATTTTTTTGTAGTCGATCAACCGAGGATACGAGCTGGCGCCAGCCACTATCATCCGGGGTTTGAATGACTTTGCCAAGTCTCCGACTTCGTCGTAATCAATTCGCTCGGTTTCCAGATTCAAGCCATAATGTTTAAAATTAAAACAACTGCTGGTGATTGATGACGGATCGCCATGGGAGAGATGTCCGCCATGGGACAACTTCATTGTCAGGATTCTGTCACCAACATCAAGAACCGAGAAATAAACCGCCAGATTAGCCGAAACACCGCTGTGAGGTTGAAGATTGGCATGCTCCGCGCCGAATAAACGTTTTGCCCTCGCTATCGCGAGGCTTTCCAGCTCATCAGCATGGATACAACCCGCATGAAAGCGGCTGCCCGGATACCCTTCTGCCGCTTTGGTGCTGAAAATGGACCCCTGGGCTTCAAAAATCGACTTGGGAGCATGGTTCTCAGCCGCAATAAGATCCAGGGTGTTTTCGATTCTTGATTCTTCCCGTCGAATTATGCGGGCCACCACGGGATCATGGTCGGACAAATATTGCATTGCAGGACCTTTCGCTAAGAAAAGCTTTTCAAAATGGATGAAAATACGTATTTAAATAAGACGGGGTTAGAAGAAGATTTTATACAATGCAGACGATGGTTTGTAAATAAAAATGGGGTGGTTAAAAAACAACCATCCCAGGTGGCGGCAAATCGGCGAGCACCCCGGCATTACACTAACTAAACGGGTGTCCGGTTTTAACAGCCGCCTTTTTAAGCACTTGAAAAAAATGTAATGGTTATTATGGTAATTACGTCTAAACAATTATATGGGTTGATATGATTCGACCCCATCCGGTCAAATATCAATTTGATTGGCGGGTAGGGCTCCAGATTTTATTCAAGAGGTAAGACGACATGAAAAAGAAACGTATCGCATTTGCAATGCCAATATTTCTCATTTGTCTTGGGTTCGTTTTATCTGCCCAGAGTGCCCAGGATAGCACCCGTATCATAGCGGTCTCGGCCAAAGAGGCGGCAGATCTAATTGAAAAACACAAGGGGGATGAGGATTTCGCCATTCTTGACATTCGAACCGCGGGTGAATTTCAATCCGGTCATCTTGCCAAATCCATCCTAATTGATTTTTACTCGAAAAACTTTGCTGACCAATTAAGCCGGTTGGATAAGGAAAAAACATTTCTGATCTATTGCCGCTCCGGCAACCGATCAACCAAGTCCATAGAATTATTTAAGAAACTGAAATTTAAAAAAGTTTATCACATGGCATCCGGAATCAGGGTCTGGAAAGATGAAGGTTTCTCGGTCGTAAAGTAGTCCGGCGCTTTGACATCATGTTTCAGCATCAACATCCAAACGGCCGGAACATAGGCGGTGTGCTGATGAAAATTACCACACCGCTAAAATAATAGGCTTACGCTGAAAACTCCACGACCCTTCAATCAGGTGAAATTATACAGTCGAGGTGTATCCAATGAGGTTGCATCCACAACGTAAATGGAAACCGGCCATATGTGCGGTCATTATTTTAATAGGGGTCTGGGCTATATTACCTATCGGGATGAGCTACTTGTTTGATTCCGGTGATACAATCGGATTGCGTCCTGCGTTGGCAGAGATGCAGTATGGCATTCTTGGCCAGCTAGCCCCGGAGCTGAATCTGACTAACTGGATCGATGGCGATGGAAAGCCGATGGATCCGGTCAAATTAAACGATTACCGTGGCAAGGTGATCTTTCTGTATTTTTTTCAGGACTGGTGACCGGGATGCCGCCGGGTGGGGTTCCCAACCCTTCAAAAATTGACGCAGGCCTTTAAAAATGTTGATCAGGTTAAATTTTTCGCGGTGCAAACGGTGTTTGAAGGTTATGACTACAATTCCCAGGACAAACTGCGCAAAAACCAGCTGGAGTGGGACTTGAAAATTCCCATGGCGCATGCACCTGGAAATCCAGGGATTCATGAAATCCCTGAGATAATGAAAAAATACCGTTCCGGCGGGACCCCCTGGAAGGTGATTATCGATCCGCAAGGTAAAGTCGTGTATAACCATTTTCATATTGAACCGCCAAAGGCTGTAGCACTCATCGAGCGGCTGCTGCCCGAAGGTTAGGAAAGCGATGCTTCTGTTCCAAATTACCCGAAACAATAGCTGTCCGGCTTAACGCTCACTAAGCCCCTCAGACAGTTTCAAGATTTGCAACGAAACATCCACCGGCTTTTAGCGACGACCTTTGTTTTGGCTATAGAACCGAAAAAGATTGATATTTCTTAATTTTTATCGTAATAGTAACTGTTATAATCAATGACCAATTCAGGTAATCTAAGACGCTGAAATAAGTGGTTGACCCAAGCCGTTTCTGTAATATAATCAGAGAGGTATTCCTCTGGAAGTGAGATAGGCTCTTGCATAGAAAAAAACGTGCAGGAGCCTTTTTAATTTGTTGGAAATCAAGGATTTACTATGAAAACTGATTACCCCAACCTCCGACTACGGGCAGAAGAATTTTTGGACAGAAATCCTGAAGCGGCTAATAAAATCCCAGCCGGTGATCTTCACAAGTTAATTGAAGATCTGCACGTTCACCAGATTGAACTTGAGATGCAGAACGAAGAGCTGCGCCGCGCGCAGCTGGAAATAGAAAAAGGACGAGATAGGTATTCCGATCTGTACGATTTTGCTCCGGTTGGCTATTTCACGATCGGCGACAAGGGGATAATTCTGGAGGCTAATTTAAGCGGTGCCAGGCTATTTAACATCGAGCGGTGCAGTTTGATAAATCTGACGTTTAATCGTTTAATTCCACCGCATCATCAGGACAAGTTCTATCATCATTGCAACGCTGTTTTTAAAAGAAAGACAAAGCAAACCTGTGACCTGGAACTAGTGCGGAAGGACGGCACCCAGTTTTATGCGCGGATGGAAAGCCTGGCGATTCAGGAAAAGGCTGGAAACAGCCGACAAATTCGAACGACGGTCAGCGATATTTCCGACCGGGTGCAGGCCAGGGAGTTGTTACATCAGAGCGAAGAGAAATACCGGTTGCTATTCAATGAAATGATCAGCGGATATGCGTTGCATGAAATAATTTTTGACAGCAACGGCAAACCGGTTGATTCCCTTATCCTGGAGGTAAATAAGACCATTGAGTGGCATACAGGCATAAAGAGGGATCAAATCATCGGGAAAACGGTTCGGGAAGTATTGCCCGGCACAGAGCAGGAATGGTTTGAAAAATTTGCCGAAGTGGTAATTACCGGAAATCCCATTCAGTTCGAAAACTACCATCAACAGCTCGATAAGCATTTGATGGTATCTGCTTTCAGACTTCAGGAGGGCCAGATAGCCGCCACTTTCACAGATATTACCGATCGCAGGCGGTTTCAGAAGGAATTACAAAAGGCTCATGATGAACTGGAAAGACGCGTTGAAGCGCGAACGGCCGATCTGGCCCTAACAAATGAGCAGCTTCAACAGGAAATAGAAGAACGCAAGCAAGCGGAGAAGGCGCTGAGTGAGAGTGAGTTGAGATACCGAACGTTGTTCGAAGTATCCACGGACGCCATCTTTTTGGAAACGTTGGAGGGGCGTATACTGCACTGCAACACCACTGCATGTGAGATGTTCGGCTACACGAAAGAAGAACTGACGGGAT
Source organism: uncultured Desulfobacterales bacterium (assembly GCA_945787595.1). Next base: position 17,745 of record CALZJV010000209.1, read on the forward strand.
TAGCTGTGGCTGATCTGGTGCCGGAGGACGTTGCGAAAACTTTACCCGATATTATAAAAAAACAAATATCAACCGGCGCTATTTTTATTGAGACAATCAACAAGAGAAAAGGTGGATACCTCTTTCCGGTCGAGGTCAGAACGCAACTTATTACGCTCGGCGAAGAGCAGCTGATCTTTGCCCACGTTCACGACATCACTGATCGTAAACAGGCAGAATCAGAGCTGCGGCGACTCTCCTCCCGGCTTCTCAACGCCCAGGAAGATGAACGCAGGCGAATCGCATTTGAGCTGCACGACGAATTGGGGCAAGATCTTACGGTTTTGAAACTTCATATAGATTCCATCAAAAGAAAACTGCATCAGGATCAGAGGCTGCTCTTCGGGGGATGCTTAAATCATTTGCCAAACATTCCAACATTGAGATTTCGACGGATATTCAGGACACTAAAAATTTATTCTCAAGCGAACAGCAAATCGCGGTCTATAGAATCTTTCAAGAAATAATTACCAACATAAGTAAACACGCTCATGCCACCAAAGTTTCCATTGTTGGTAAAAATGAAAACAGCAAGGTTTTTTTCAGAGTGAAAGACAATGGCATAGGGTTTGATATCGAGGAGATTAATTCAGTGTATACCCCGGAAAAAGGATTGGGCCTGGCGGCCATGGCCGAGCGAGCAAAGATGCTGGACGGGTACTTTGAAATCTCCAGTCAAGTGAATTCGGGCACCATAATCGCTTTTGAGGTGCCCATCGACAGCTCGCCCTAATCGGGG
>CALZJV010000210.1 GCA_945787595.1 uncultured Desulfobacterales bacterium
ATTTGGGTATTGGGATTTGGAATTTTATTACCGTTAATAATCTGGATTGTCTGCATTATTGGACTAATGGTGAAATTTTGGGATAGTCATTTCATTATCTAAAAAAGGAGATGGATCATGGTGGTCGAACAGGAAATGGCAGAAGTTTATCCCCCAAACGCTGAAGATCTTTCTGAATTATTACCTGATATAGACTGCGGGGATTGTGGATTTCCAAGTTGTATGGAATTTGGGGCTGCCGTGCTGGAAAACAAGACCAATCCTCAAAAATGTCCGGAACTGAGTCAAGAATTTGGCAAGCTGCTGGCATCCATTGTTAAACTGGGAAAAGACCCTATTCCGTACAACATCATGATGGAGCAAGAGTCATGTGAGCTTATTGAAGTGAACAGTCCTAGCAAGAACGCACCGCTTTTGATTACCTGTAATTTTCGTGAAACCGTGCGGATCATGAAAGAAATCCTTGAAAAAACCGGTACGAGAGCCTTTCTCTTACCTACCCAAACTCACGGCTATTCGGTGGACAACGCTGTGCATGAACGAATGTTCAAAGCGATTGAAATTTGGAAAGCCATGCAAGAAAACACGGTTACTGAAAAAGTGGACAGGTCAGTTCTGGTGATACCGGGTTTGGCGGAATCAGAAAAAAATGCCATCAGACAATTGACGAGATGGGATGTACTTGTCGGCCCGATGTCCGGGTTTCTGACGCCACTTTTTTTGCTTCAAAATGATTTGTAGTTCCTGGCGAAAACTTAAAAATTGAATGCACCAAGCAGGAACCTCAAGAAATTTGGAACCCGTATCCTGGAAGATGTGGAACGCGTTGCAAGGTACTAAAACAAAGTCCCAAGCCGGTTTTGATTACACCTACAGTTACGGGAAAACAAAATTCTTTATGACAATAGAGACATAAAAGTCGGGTTTTTTTAGCATTAGGGGGGTAATTGAATGCTGCTTTTAAAGTCGATGATGTTGTTTATCGCAGCCGGTCTGTGCGAAATCGGGGGCGGCTATTTAATCTGGATTTGGCTGCGTGAAGGAAAAAGCAGCTTGTTTGCCATAGTGGGTGCAATCATTTTAATTTTATATGGTATCTTGCCGACGTTTCAGCCGGCCCATTTCGGGCGAGTATATGCAGCCTATGGCGGCATTTTCGTGGTATTGTCTATTTTCTGGGGGTGGAAAGTCGACCATATCCGGCCGGACCGCTTCGATCTGATCGGTGGTTTGGTTTGTCTGATAGGCGTTTATATAATTATGTATTGGCCCAGGGGAAGCACCCCGATTGGATAGAGGAACGAAACCTAACATGGAAATTAATGAATTAGGTACAGTTCTCCCTAACTTTTTATTTGTAATAAATATGAGAAAGGGAGTACGTAATTATGAAAATAGGAGAACGTGGACAAGTTACGATTACTAGAAATATTCGCGATTAAACGAACCGCAAGTCAGACAGCAAGTTCGCGAGGAATATCGATGGCGAATTTGTTAATTTGCTTCCAAACCGTTACACGACTGATACCTAAAATACGCGCCGCTTCAGAGCGATTGCCTCTGGATTGCTTCAACGCACGGATCAATTCCGCCCTTTTCCCAAGATTAACTTTGTCTATAACATTGTTTGATGTATCGGAGGCGGTGCGGCCGATTGCTGCCGGCAAATGCTTGACGTCGATACATTTACTCGAGCATAAAACAAAAGCATAGTCAATGGCATTGCGCAATTCCCTGACGTTTCCCGGCCATTCATAGGCGGTCAGTTTTTCGATCGCTTCGGGCGTTGCACCTGTTATATTTTTGTCCGTTTTCAGGTTGTTCCTTTGAATTAGATGCTGGACAATGATCGGTATGTCTTCCATGTGGTCGCAAAGCGGTGGACAGGTGATGGGGAAAACATTGATTCGAAAAAATAAATCTTCCCGTAATCGGCCATCGGCTATCAACTCTTCCAGATTTTTATTGGTGGCGGAAATGATGCGAACGTCAATCTTGATGGGATAATGGGCCCCGACTCTTTCGATTTCTTTTGCTTCCAATGTCCGCAGGAGCTTGATTTGAGTTGTCGGGGGAATATCACCGATTTCATCTAAAAAGATAGTCCCGCCGTATGCAGCCTCAAAATAGCCGATCCGGGGGTTTTTGGCGCCGGGAAAGGCGCCTTTGACATGACCGAACAGCCAACTTTCCAATAAATTCTCATTGAAAGCCGCACAATTAGCTTTGATAAACGGTCTTTGGCGGCGGGGACTGAGGTCATGAATCGCCCGGGCAACCAATTCTTTGCCGGTACCGCTTTGACCGGTGATCACTACGGGTGCGTCGGCCATCGCAATTTTTTCGATCAATTCAAAAAAAATTTGCATAACGGGTGCCTTCTGGTTAGGCCTTTAGTCCATTTTTCCTGACAACATGTTGTCAGGTTTCAACAAATCACAAATACGATTGATTGAATATTTAAAGAAATAGTAAACTCTGCGTACTTTGCGTCTTGAGCGAGCCTAGCCGAGCGGGCGGTGTATCATTTAATTACAGGCTGTGTCAGCTTTCTGGTTTATATTGATCTTCACACGATGTCTAATTATAAATGGCCTTTCTAGTAATTCCCGGCAACTGCGGATTTAATTTCTGCCAGCAATTTTTCGGCATTGCCGATGTGGCCGGATTGAATCAAACGAATTTTGCGTTTCCCTGCCTGCCGCTGCACCAGATAGGACACCGGCAGCACCGGTTTGCCCAGGCAGTCGAATATTTCCCGCTTTTCATCGGCGAAAAGAGGAAAGGCAATGTTTTTTTGTTTGCGAAACTTGGCCACGCTGCGCTTTTTGCTGCCGGCGCCGATTCCCATCATTTTCACTTTTCCCCTGAGAAATGCATCTCCCAAAAGCATGCGGTAGAGCGCCTTGTAGGTTTTGACTTCGTTGACACAAGCCGAACAAAGCTCATTGTAAATCTCGATGAAGAGGTAGTCGCTATGAACATCTTCCAGCGTAAAATTTCTTTCAACATGGCTGATTTGCAAATAATCACGATCCTTTTGATAATCCAGCAACATCAGCCGGCAGGTCGGGAAATAATCACCCACCGTCAAAGTCGGTATTTCCTCGGATTCATCCGAGCCCGGAGAAATAGTTGCCTTCCAGCCAAAGTAGCCATGTGGCATTCGCCGGATGTTGGTGTAACCCAGGCGCACGGCCCAGCGTGATGCAATACTGCTGCGCAGTCACCTGAAACTGCGGCAGTAGATCACAATCACCCGGCTTTTATCCGTCCCCAGGACCTTCCTGAAGGCATCCGCTTTTTGTGGTTTCAGATCTAGCCGGTCACCGAGATCAATTTCGAAATTTTTTGCCCCGGGCAGGTGACCGGCTTTGAATTCATAATCCGGTCGAACATCCACGATAAAATAGTTGTCGCCGGATGCATTCAGGGTTTGGATTTCCTCCGGTATGGTCAGGGCATATCCGTCCTTTTGGGCTTCTGCGAGCGCCGACGGCCACCAAACAGGCGAATCTTTGCTCCATGATGGGCCGCTGACAACCAGCACCAGCAGAATCAAAATGGATGACGAAATAACGGTTTTTTTTTTCATGTAAGGTCCTAAATCCGGACAAGCCGGAATTTTTTATTATTGAAACCCAGAATCTCTCGTATGCAACTACGCCAAATTGGCACGGTTTCTTGATGATTAGACTGCCCGCCCTCCTAAGGCGGATAAACTTTTTAAGCCAGCGGCGGTGCTCACATGAAACTCCGCCAGGCTGGAACAGTGAACAGATTGAACGTCGAACATCGAACATCCAACATCGAACGTCGAATATTGACGCTACGCTTTGTCGATTTTAAAACAAACGAACAATAGAATACTGAACAGCAGCCTGCGACGAGCCTTTTGGCCGTGAGTTCAGGGTCAAATGACTCAGAATCGAACGACTCAGCCGAATCGAATTTCGAAGGGTAGATTCGCTTTCCTCAGTCTTTATCTTAAATTGACAGAATACATTATTCGATGTTGGACGTTCAATGTTCGATGTTCGATGTTCATTTTTTAGTTGAGCCCTCATAGGAAACTAGCCAAGACCAGAGTTTCTTTTTCGATTAGACAGGTCGCTTTTCAGGCCAGCGGTTGGGCTGAACCCCGAACCCAGAACTCTGAACCTTGAACCTCTGAACCCTTGAACCTAGCTTTCTTTAACTTCTTCGTACCACAGCCGGTGGTGGTGTTTGGCATAGTCTTCCGGAACACTTCCGGTAAACATCGATATGAATGCCGGACGTTCACCGGCGGCAATCGATGCCATGTAGATGTGAATCAGCAGCCCTGCAAACACAAGTCCGACGGTGACAAAATGAATCAGGATTGCCCAGCGGACGATGGCCGTATTTGTAAAATATATATTTGAAAGCGCCATAATGATGCCGCTGACGGTAATGACGATACCGCCTAATACGGATGGCACGGCAAACAATTTTTGCCCCACATTATAAAATCCCTGGTCGGGAATCCTGGGTGCGGCGATTTCAGGGCTCGCGCCGCGCTTTTCAAGCACTGCGCCGAATTTTTTCAAAGCCCGGGTGCCCAGCGTCATTTGAATCCCTTTTTTCAGCAACCACATGGCATCACGGACCGGTGAATAACTGAAGATTTCTTTCAAGAATTGACTGACTTGTTTTATTCCGAAAATCACGTAGATCAGAAACACGCCGGCCCAGCCGATACCACCGATCACGTGGGCCATCAGCAGGGTTTCACCACTGCCGAAAAGGCCCCACATCAGGTTGGTCCACCACATTCCCACCGGCTGCAGATCAGGATTTTTAATCAGACCGATGCCGGTTGCCAGGAGAAACATCCAGCTGGCGGCATTAAACCAGTGCAGAAAAATGGATAGTTTCGAATGTCGCTTAATCATTCTGCTGTTCATTGTTGTCCCCCCTTTGATTGTTTTCCTGATTTTCGTCTTCCTGCATGATAAATTGCTTTCCCAGCATGACGAGGACACCGAGGGCATTGATACCGACCAGTGCCCAGACTAGAGGTTTTGCAACTTTTCCCCACAATTGGATGGGGGTCGGTATCTTGGCTTTCACCGGCCAGTCCATGGGGGCGGTGGCATTCAAGTAGTAGATATTCGGTTCGGTGTTCGACTCCGGATTAATCACCCGCATGGTTTTGTTCTGCTTCAACAGACGGGCTGCATCGCTCTTGAGGTCGTTGATATCACCAAAAACCCTGGCCTTGGTCGGGCAGGTGACAACACAGGCAGGAAGATCACCCCGCAACCGCCGATGTTCGCAAAAGTCGCATTTGTCGACGATTTTCTTATCCGGATGACGATACCGCGCATTGTAGGGGCAGGCCGGTATGCAGCTTCCGCAACCGATACACAGCTTTTCGTTGACTTTGACGGTTCCGTCTTTCTCGTCCTTGTAAGTCGCGTTGGTCGGGCAGGCTTGCACGCAGGTGGGTGTGTCGCAATGCATACAATTTCCGGGCTGGAAATGCCCGATTGTTGTTCCGGTCGTTGTTCCAGCCGCCTTTTCCATCGCGCTAAAATCCGGCTCCTGCCGCTTGATCCAGTTTCGCCAATAATTGGCAGGAACTTTGTTTTCGACTTTACATGCTGCCATACATCCCTTGCAGTCGATACAGGTAGATGAATCAATCACCATGGCAAGTTTTGTTTTCATCAGGCTCCTTTCCGGGTTACTTTAACAAAGGTCTCGTGCATGGCCATATTGCCGGATATTTCATCGGCATAATCTTCGAGGATTTCCGCCATGCAGGCGCCTTTGCCGTGTATATTGGTGAGACCTTCGGAAAGCACCCCAAACCCGCTGAGCATATAGACCGTGTCTTCCCGAATCCCTTCTTTTAAATTGGCCTTCAATATACCGCTTCCGGCTTTGCTTGTAATTTCAACTGTATAACCGTCTCTAATGCCCAGTCGTTTAGCCGCTTTGGGATTGATCCATAGCGTGTTTTCAGGCATAAATTGATTCAGCAATGCATTATTTTGCGACGTGCAGTGGGTGAAATACGCGCTGCGGCCAACCACCATCCTGAACTTTCCCGAGGGTTTTCTGCGCGGTGCACGATATATGGGCATCGGGTCTACGCCCATGTCGGCATAGCGCTTGTTGTAAAGTTCAATTTTCTTCGAAAGGGTTTTATACACCTGTCCTTCGTACACACCGTATAGCTTGCTGGGGTTATAGTAAACGCCGTCTTCGCGTAAAGCGCGCTCGCCATCCGGCAGATTTTTAAGCTGCTGTTTGCGGTATTCATCGATGGTGAAATCAAAATATTCAGCCAGATCCAATCTTTTGGCCAGTTCTTTTAGAATCCAGAAAACCGGCTTCGACTCGAAAAGCGCCGGAACCACCGGGTCACGGGTCGCCACACAGGCACAGGCGGATGAGCCCTGAAGTCCGGAAGCAGGGTCCTGACGTTCCAGGTAACTGGGGGCCGGCAAAACAAGATCCGACATCCAGGCGGTATCACTCATGGCAATATCCACGGTAAGGATGAAGTCGAGATTATCGATCATCTTCATGGACTTGTTACGATTGGCAACGGACTGCAGCGGATTGATTTTATAGGCAAACCAGCCTTTGACCGGATAAGGTTTCTGTTCGATGATCGCATCCCGCATATGCTTAAAGGACCCTTCTTCGTCGAACATCATGTGGGCGCGGCCATGATCGGCGCGATCATCCGGGTTGTCTTCATAAAAAGGTGAATCCGGCAGCTCAGGTCCGCTTAAGCCGACTTTGCGTGCCGCCAGCAAGCCGCCCGGTTGATCCCAGTTGCCCAACAGGCCATTGACGATTGCCATGGTCCGGCGAATCTGGGTGGAATTGACGTAATCGGAGGTGCGTCGACCGGGATAAATAATAGCGGTCGGTGCGGCTGCCGCCAGCTCGCGGGCAATGCGGCGAATTTCCGCGGCCGGGATCTCACACTCGCCCTCGGCCCATTCGGGTGAATATTGCTTCACGTGCTCGCCAAGCTGTTCCAACCCATAAAGCTTTTCGGCTGCATAGTTTTGATCGTAAAGTTTCTCGCCGATGATGACATGGACAAGTGCCAGGAAAAACGCCATATCCGTGCCGGGTCGAATCGCATACCATTCATCGGCCAGCGCCGCCGTTTTGGTGTAGCGGGGATCCAGCACCACCAGTTTACAGCCGTTTTTCTTGGCCGTCATCAAATCGATGCTGTCGGGTGTGATCAGCGCCTCGAATCGATTTGCCCCGGCCATAATGATGTATTTCGTATGCAGGATATCGGAGAATGGCACTTCGCCGAATGTGTCCAGATAGGCCCGGTTCCGGCTGAGCAGACATGATGATTCATGAGTGGTGACGTTGTAGGATCCGAAGACCTCGGCGAACCAGCGTACAAACGTCGACTGCATATCCGATCCCGGGGTAAACAGAACCCCGCAACGGCTGTATTTTTCTGCAATCTTCGTAAGCTGCTCTGCAGCATGGTCCAGGGCTTGATCCCAGCTAATCCGCTGCCATTTGCCTTCCCCCCTTTGTCCTTTGCGAAGCAAAGGATACTTTAGCCGGTCCGGATCGTATAGTTGGTCGATACCGGCATTGCCGCGGGCACAGAGCATCCCCCGGGATTTGAGGAATTTAGGGTTGGGATCCAATTTTGTAACGACGCCATCTTCAACCCGGGCTATAAGCCCGCATTTATTCAAGCACATGTCACACACGGAAAAGCGATTCTCGACTGTTGTCGGTACGACGTCTTTTTTCTCGGGTACTAGGGCGTGCAACACCGGTGCTTTTGCGCCGGTGATCGAGGCAGCCGTCGCAGCGCCGGTCCACTTGAGGAAACTCCGACGCGAAATTGGGTTATCAACTCTAAGGGACATCAGTATCTCCACTAGCTAAAGGTTAAAAGTGTCTTTTTATTATTTTCCGTTTTTCCAGGTTAGCGCGCACTCGGCTTAGGCAGATCCTTTTGATCCGTTAAAGGGTCGAGATAAACGCCGCAACTCCCGGTAGATGGTCAAGGCAGACTAAAAAGCAATTAATGTGCCATACACAGTAAATGGGATAACAAGCTAATATTACTTAATAAAAAAGTAGCGGTGAACTGGCGGGGTTAACGTATGTGCTAACAATGGCAGCAGGTGTTAACTTAACAAGTGTTAACACCTTTCAAATTGAGGTTCAGGGTTCAAGAGTTCAGGGTTGAGTAATTAAAAATTTTCAAATAACAAATACCAAATGGTTCGACAAGCCGTTCGGCAGGCTCACGGTCCTGAGCAAAGTCGAAGGACTCACCACCACCCTGAGCCTACCTGTCGAGAGCCTCAAGGTCGAACGAGTCGAGGGGCAAATCACAATGACCGAAATTCAAAATTCCAAACAATTGGCGTTTGATCTTATTTGAGATTTGGATATTGTAATTTGGAATTTATTTGGCCCAATTTTAAGATCAGGTGGTGCTTGTAATTTGTTATTGCTCTTGTCAATTTGTTTATAAGCTCTTAATATAAAATGGTGTCCGTACATTTTCGCCACCAAGACACCAAAACACAGATATGGGTTGAGCGGTTCAAGGTTCAACGTTCCGGGTTGAAAAACAGCCAACCAGCTTTTATTAAAGGCATTGCGTCTGCATCGTTTTCATAATGCCTTTTCTCCCGATAGGTGAAGTCGGGCATTCCGGATCTTGATTATTATCATAAGTAATTTCAAACGGTTGTAACATTTGAACCCCTGGCCCCGACCTGGATCAGATGCGAATGCCTTTAATCCAACGGTCGCGTCGGTTTGACGTCACCCAAGCGTATTCAAAACATTCGCGCCAGGTCAGGCCAAACCTCTGAACCCTGAACGGTTTTCAAACAGTTTTACTTTGTGCCTTTGTGGCCACTTTTCCGGTTTATCCGGGTTGGGAGAAAGCGTAATGAAAAGGTTTTTTAATTTTATGTCATTAATCGTATTTTTTGTTGTCAGCGTCGGGTTAGTAACCGCCGTTTCAGCTGAACTCGAGTGGACATTCAGAAAACCGGTTCCACTGACATCGGCACCGTTGGATAATGCCGTTTCAACGGATGGGCAATTACTCTATATGCTCTCGGCGGGGGAAATTTTGGTGTATTCGCTTACCCGGAACAAAACAATCAACACAATTCCCATCGATAAGGATTATGACAGGATCTCAGTCTCACCCAGGGGAAACAGCTTGATTGTAACGAGCAGTGCCGGCAAATCCCTCAAGATCATCGATCTGGAATTTGTCTACCAGATTGATACCTCAGGTCTGCCGCTGAAGGGGCCGGCCGATGCGCCGGTTACCATTGCGGTCTTTAGTGATTACCAGTGACCGTATTGTGCGCGGCTTGAGCCGCTACTCCAGCAGGTGCTGGATAAAAACCCGGGTAAAGTAAACCTTGTTATCAAACACTTTCCACTGGCCAATCACAAGTTTGCGCGCCGGGCGTCAGCCGTTGCGCTGGCAGCCGACAGACAGGGTAAATTTTGGGAATGCCATGCGAAAATTTTTGAAAACTACAAGGGTATCAATGAAGCCAAAGTGCAGGAGATAGCCAAGGAGATTGGGCTCGATCTGGAGAGATTGAATAAAGAGGCCAAGGACCCTGCGATCCAAAATTTGATCACGCGCGATTTAAATAACGGAAAACAGTCCGGTGTACGCGGGACCCCCACGATTTTTGTAAACGGCAAGCGCTTGAACAACCGCAGTCTTGCAGGTTTTCAGCAGGCGATCGATGCTGAGTTGAAGAAAATGTAGGATCACAAGCTTAATTTAAAGGTTAAACCACGAAATACACGAAAGGACACGAAAGTTGAGTATAGGTTGAGCGGTTCAGGGTTACCTTTTTTAATTGGCCACCCGCTCCCTTCGCTCGCTCGACAGACGCAGACGGGCGCAGAAATTTTGCCTCTTAATGATTTTTTGGAACGTTTGCATAAAGGTGAAATTTTTTGATTGTTTAAAGCCACGAAAGTTAGAACTTTATTTAGTGTAACCTAACTGAGCGATTTTCCGGCGGTAACCCTCGTCTATGCAAGCCAATTCTCGGGTGGGGATAAACCCCACCCCTACCCGCTCGGTGAAACTTTGTTTGTAGTGGCGAGGTTTATCCCCGCCTGCAAGCGGCAGAATTTCGGAAAAATCGATCAATTAAAGGTGTGATTTAGTGGGTTTCATGGCTACCAAGTTCTCTGGAAATGGGCTCGGGCTGCGCTAACTTTACAAAAAAGCTAATAAATTTTAACTCCAGGAATTTTTTGAAAATGCGGGTCTAAAGTTAGTACTGAGCAGTTATTTTCCAATGCAAGACTGGCGATAATCAGATCTATTGTGGTAATTGTTATACCTTTTTTCCGAAGTGCAAAAGAGATTCTTCCAGCTTCAATCCAGGTTGAGGACGCAGAATAAATTTTTTCTTTTCACTTTCCGATGAGAAGCCAGAAAAAGAAAAACTGAGTTTGACAATAATTGCCTGATTGTATTATTTTAGTTTTTATCAATAAATATTCAATTTGCAATCCCGCAGAGGTAAACCCTGAACCTCTGAACGCTCACAACTTAGTTGCACCGATGGCTAAATCGCATAAAAAGAATAAAATAATAGAAACGCCCCAAATAGAACACGGCGGCAAAAGAAGCGGGTGGTTTGTCATCATCCTGGCAGCAGCCGGCCTCGGGATTTGCCTGTATCTTTATTCCCTGCATATTGCCCTGCTTATGGGTGAGATTAAGAGCGGCCCACTGTGTGGGGCCGATGGCGGGCTCGGCTGCCAGTCAGTCGTCTCCGGCCCATACAGCAGCATGATGGGGCTTCCGCTTGCATCGTGGGGAGCTATATTTTACAGCGCATTAGCGCTGCTGGGATTTGGGGTAGTGATCTTTTGGCGGGACTCCGGGAGGGTGTATCTTCGCTGGGTATTCTGCCTCGCTGCTTCAGGGTTCGCCTTTGATCTATACCTTGCCTATACGATGGTTTTCAGAATACAGGCAGTCTGTTGGCTTTGTGTAACAACCTATGTCATTAATTTCGCTATAATCCTTATGCTTGTCAAGAATGTATGGAAGGAACCAAAACCCCGTGCTCCTTTGCGAGCCATCTTCCCAGGGACAAAGGATGCCCGGGGAATTGATCTTTATTACCGAAATGCCATTAAAGGACTGCTTATCGGAGGCATCTTGCTTACTTCTGTCGTTGGCGTCGCAGGTTCTCAATTCATTACCCAATCATTGACAGGGGGTGATCGTGAACGTTTGGCAAAACTAAAAGAGCAATTGGCAAAGCAGCAGATTCGATCTGTCGATGCAAAAAATCGGCCGGTTATGGGCTCCAAAGATGCCGCCGTAACCGTTGTTGAATTTAGTGATTTCCTATGTCCTTACTGTGCCAAGGCAGCCAAGTATCTTAAGCTTGCGGAGCGCAGCAATCATGGCACCGCTCGATTTTTTTTTCGGCACTACCCGCTGGATACATCCTGTAACAGAACGCTTTCCTCAAATATACACCCAGGTGCCTGTTTGCTGGCTGAAGGAGCAGTGTGTGCCGATGAGCAAAACAAGTTTTGGGAATACCACGATATCGCTTTTGAGACCAAAGGTAAAATTTCACAACCCGTGGTGATGGATATCGCTTCAAATATAGGGCTGGATTTAAACGCATTTAAAAACTGCCTGAATTCCGGCCGCGGTCTTAGGGTCGTAAGCGAGGATATTAAGGCTGCGATAAATGCAGGCGTAAAAAGTACACCAACATTATTTATCAATGGAAGGGGTCTTCGAGGTGTTCCAAAGCCATGGATGCTAAATGAAATTCTGCAATTCAGTAAGAAGAATCTTGCCCTGTCTAAATGATCCAAGACGTCTGGCCCTTCTCCGAACGAAGGGGCCTACCTATGACGTTTAATCGGCCGCAAATATCAATTAAGATAGTTGTCTCGCAATCACAGCGGCCAATCGCATCGCACCTTCTACTAATTCGGACTCTTCGTAATAAGCAAAGCTGAGGCGCAAGTAATTTTTTAAATCACGACGGGGAGAAAAAAATGAACCGGGTGCGAAACTGACATCATGTTTGTGAGCTTCGGGTAGTAATTCTTCGGTGTCAACGTGCTGTGGCAACTGCAGCCAGGTGAAAAAACCGCCGTCTGGTTCAACAAAAGATACGGAATCGGGAAGATTTTCTCTCAATGCTGTGTTTAAAGCGTTCTTGCGCTGCAGGTATACCTTTTTCAAGTAGGACAGCTGTGTTTCCTGCAGACCGAGTTCAATGGCGCTCTGGACGATTGCCGATGTAAAAGGATTCAAGCCGCCGCCGCTGAATATCAACCCGTTTGTCGTCAGTCGGTTCATCAAATCGGGATGGGTCTGGATCCAGCCCAAACGCAGCCCCGGTGCAAGTATTTTAGAAAATGATCCCAGTGAAAGGACGGTTGCCGCCTCGGTGTACTGCGCCATGGGTGATGGCGGCGTGCTCGTATAGGCCAGCAAATGATAGACCTCATCGGCAACGATCAGGAAATTGTGCTCCCGACTCAATTCAACCAGTTTTTCTCTGCGGGTGGCAGAAAGGTTGCAGCCCGTCGGATTGTGAAAGGTCGGAATGGTATAAACGAACACCGGCGTTTGATGAGCCAGTTCTTCTTCAAGTGCTTCGAAGATCAGCCCGTCTTCATCCATGGGCAATCCCACGACCTTAAGACGGTGATCGGCAAATATCCCTAAGGCCAGGGAATAGGTCGGGTTCTCGACAAAAATGGTATCGCCCGGCTGAGTGAACAGCCCGCAAATATAATCCAGCCCCTGGGAAATTCCGGTGGTGGTGAATAGATGGTCCGGATCCACACTGAGTTTATACTGTTTACTGAGAAACCCGGCCAGCACATTATGGAAATACCAGTTTCCCTGCTCTGCACCGTAAGCTAATATATATGGATTATCCCGCGTGAGGCAATGTTGGGCGGCTTGCGCCAACGCTGCCAGCGGAAGTAATGACGTTCCGGGTTGACCGATGCTCAGGTCGATCCTGTCGGGAGGGATGTCAAAGTTTGAGGTGATTATTTTAATTTTGTCTATATCCATTTTTCTTCTACTTTGTCATATTTATCTTTGCTTCAGCCCCTGTTTTACCAGACTGATATGGCGGCATAAACGAACTAAAGTGACCTAAAATGGCTAAAATGACTAAAATGACTAAAATTAAGGAATCGCTACGCTCTATCTTTTTTATAAAATTGACAGAATTCATCAATTTTAGCTCATTTTAGTTCATTTTAAATTTTAGCTCATTATCTCATTTGAAATTACAACCTCTTGAAATTCGGATAAAATTTTTTGTTATGATAATGTGACAGAGCAGAATTAATTATCCTGTGCCTTCCTGACGACTTCATCAATTTGATCTTGGGTTTCTACAGACAACAGCGGTTCCGGATCGGCGGCCAGTATTTTAAGGATTTTTCTCTCAGCAACCTTGAAAATGTCCATGGCACCGTCTTTTTCCCACAAGTCCCAATTTCTGCGTTCCAGCAGTCCGGGCATCCACAATGCCTGACGAAAGTGCTGGAAAGTATGGTCCTGACTGAGAAATGAGCCTCCGGGGCCGACAACCTTCATGGTCTCCAGTGCGAGGGTATCTTCATCAACCACCAGTTTTGAGGTCATTCGACGGACAGCCGCCATACAGTCGTCACAAAAAATGAGATCCGGGAAATCCACCACAAGATCCATGTCCAGCTGCATGCCGTCCATTAAATCTGCAATCAAACCGGTAACCGTCCCGATCATTCCGGTTTCAAACCCCGCCTGGGCGTCCAGTACCTTGGCATCCCTGAGCATCGAAGGCATCCGAATGGGAAAATCCAGAGATTTGCCCATCTGAGCCATGGCGACCTTAAGAATGCCGAATTCCGGGCAGGCCATTGAAATATTACCGCTTTTCATATCCATGCCGCGTGCAAAGCTGGTATAAATTATGGGCGCACCGGGATTGACCAGTTGGGAGACAACCATGCATGCCAGAATTTCAGCATGCGCCTGGGCAAGGGTGCCGGCAATCGTTACCGGTGAAGAGGTCCCCAGTATCGGACCGGAGCTTAACATCACCGGTATCTTCCAGAGACTCATTTCCATGAGGGCTTCCAGGGATTCCGTATCGATTGCGAGCGGCGGCAGAGTCAGCGCCCACCCGGAGATGAAGGGCCGCTCGCGAAACAGGTTCTCATCCCCAAGCGCAATAGCACCCATTTTGGCGGCGTCCCGAACACAGCGGGCTCCCAGCATTCCACCGGTAATATGTTTGGTTGTGTTTTTGATGGTCGTGGCCCACGTATACCAATCGTTGAAATCTCCGGGAACCTCCTGGGGCGTCACCAGACCGCCGTTAACTCGGATGCTTTCCAGTTGGTCGGCCATACGCGTCAAGGCCGCCAGGTCAGCGTTGGTTGCCGGCCGCTTCTGTCGGGTGTGGGGATCAATGACATTCACCGCCATGGTCATGCAGGCCAGGGCAGGTTTGTGTTTTTCAAAGGTGACATCATGTTTCGGGTCACGGCCGAAAAGCGTCACATCTTTACGCTTCGGCACCGATTCGATGGCGGCCTCGACCAATCGTGTCGGAATCCGGACCACATTTTCGTCCACAATTTCAGCCCCGTTTTGCGACATCAGATCAAGGGCCTCTTCGTGGGGGAGACGCATGCCGATCTCTTTTAAAACTTGCAAGGATTGCTCGTGAACAAGTTTCACCTCTTGATCGGATAAAAATTGAATAACGGGTTTCATCATCTACACCATTTTTGTACCGGGTGGTTTTAATTTAATTAGGCCTTTATCGGGCTTTATCTGACAACATGTTGTCAGATAATAAAGTTTTCAGGTGTCAGCCCAGCCGCTGGCCTGAGAAGCAGCCAGTCTAATCGGAAATTGAAATTTCATTGGAGCCTCAATAATTTAATAATGGAAATTTAGGCGATTTTGATTGTGGGAGCGGCTTCCAGCCGCGATCATGCGGTGATAGCTATAAAGCGACTTTTTTTCGCGGCTGGAAGCCGCTCCCACAAAGGTAGATAACCCAGTTGTAACAAAGTGATGCTGTAGTAATAATTTGCGATATTAAATTATCGGCTTCTTCCTGGCCCGCAGGGGCCTCTTTTTCCGAGCGAATTATCGGAAAAAGCTTAGGCCCTTAGCAATGATGTTTTTGCATTTTGTGGCAAAACTTTTTTGCAACCAGGTCACCGAAGCATAAATATATATTTTCGCAAAAAGTGTTGTTTCATGGCCATTTTTCCGGTTTATCCTGGTTATTGTTTACGGAAGCCTAATGCTGCACCATCGGTTCACACGTTTCGGATGCGGATACGACTTCGATCTCGATGGCGCCCTCAGCCGGACACACCGAATAACACCCGCCGCAGCCGATACAGTTTTCGGTATTGACCCAGGTGTGTTTTTCGCCATCCTGCATGGCATCGGCAAAACAGGCTTTCAGGCACATCTTGCAGTTGATGCAGTTTTCCTCAATTACCCGTGCTTTTTCAGCAGGCATATCGCAGTATGCCATGGCGGCATCCGAGGCGATCCCCAGCATTTCATCAATGGTCTTGTATCCTTTTTCATCCATGAAGTTGTCCAGACCTTCGACCTGCTTTTTCAGCCAGCTGTAGCCGTAACACATCACCGCCGAGCACATCTCCACAATATGGGCCCCGCTCATGACAAACATGACGATATCCCGCCAATCGTAAGCTCCGTTGGTGCCGGCGATAAAGATTTCGCCGCCGTAAGCCTTTCTGACTTCATTGATCCAGCGCAGCGTTAACGGCTTCGTCCAGGGGCCGCCGACACCGGCCTGACCGTAGATCAAGGGTTTTCCGGTTTCGATGTCGGGGACAAACCCGATGAAACGGTTGGTCAGGGTGACTGCGGCCGCACCCTCATCCCTGAGTCTACCTGAAAATTCCACCAGGTCCGTCACCTGGGGGGTCACTTTGATCATGATCGGCACCTCGACGGCTTCGGCGACAGCCTGCGTGATTTCGCAGGCGTAATCAAAATCCTGACCGACGTTCATGCCGGTGCGCACGCCGGGCATAAGTTTGGGATGCGGACAGCCGAAATTCAGCTCGATGAGCGGTACCCCGGCATCTTCCATCTGTTTGCCCAGGGTCACCCAACCGTCAAGCTCGATGGAGCCGATGCTGCCGATGACAACAGCGCCATTATCGTCCGCATATTTCAGAGTTTCTTTGATTTCTTTGACAAAGTCTTCCGGCGGTTCGATCGCCAGGCCGCTGCGGCTGTAAAGACTGAAACCGCGGGGGACTTTCCCGCGACAGACTTCATGGCGCTGGTTTAAAAACCGCCACTTGGCCCGGGTGGTCAACTCCCGCATTTCCGGCGAATCCGTCATTGTTTTGGCAATAACTCCGCCCACTCCGGTATCAATGCACTTTTTCATATTGTTGGCGTTTAATGTCGGCTCGGCCGAAGCCGCCACCAAAGGATTTTTGATGCGAACGCCGCAAAAATTCACTTCTAAATTCGCCATGCTGTTTCTCCTTTTCTCCCGGACAAACGGGAATTGACTATTGAAGATTGAAGATTTATGGATGTCGCTCTCCGAGGCGTAGGCGCTACAACCCCTACGAGCCGGAGGCTTCGCTCTGTCATTTTTATGATTGGTTTTCTATAATTGATCCGCCGGCTTCCGGCTCGTTGAGCCTACAGCTCAGAGAGAGGCGGACCTTAAATATTCAATCTTCAATCGACAATATTCAATCATTTATCCCCCTTCAGCCAATCCTTACGATCGGCCAGGGCCGGGAACTGCTCCCGTGCGGCTTCCAGTTCACCCAGGTCAATTTCGGATTTGATGACGACTTCCTTGTCCCCAGCACCGGCCAGTATGGTGCCCCAGGGATCCGTTATCATACTATGGCCGACGTACTGGATGCCTTGATTCAGGCCCACGGAATTGGCCGACATCAGAAAGCACTGGTTTTCCAAGGCCCGCACCCGGTTTAACATCAGCCAGTGCTCAAGTCTCGGATAGGGCCAGGCCGAGCAGACCAGAAAAATTTCAGCGCCTTGTTCAACCATTCTGCGGAACAATTCTGGAAAACGAAGATCATAACAGGTGGCGAGACCGATTTTGCCCAAAGGGGTGCCGACCGTAACGATTGAATCACCGGGGGATAAGAGCTGGGTTTCTTTGGAATTGTAACCGAAGAGGTGTACTTTAAGATAATTTGCCAGCACATCCCCATCCGGTGAAATTAGATAGCTGGAGTTGTAGTATTTCCCGTTTTTCCCCTCCACAAAACTGCCCGTGTGCAAATATAGACCGACCTCTTTTGCCGCTTCACGCAGCCTTTTCAGGGTTTGACCCGCACTGTCCTCGGCCTCGGAGAGGTAACGGTCGAAGCTCATGAAGCCAATGTTCCAGATTTCCGGTAAAATAACGAGATCGCTCCCTTCACAGCGCTGAATATTTTCAATGGCTTTGTCGATGGTGGCCTTTTTATCTCCTTCAACGACCGACATTTGAATTGATGCGACTTTCATAATTTTCCATCTTTCGTACCCCCGGTTTAAGGGCCAATGTTGTAAGTTAAACATCCTGAACCGGACCAGACGGTTGCAGCGTAGCTTAGATCCCTCTTTATCGGGGGAATTGGCTAGTGAATAATGTAAATTGAATATTTGTGGAAGTCGCTTCGCTCCGTCAGTATTTTGATCGTTTTTCTATAATTGATCCGCCGAAGGCGTTCCTTAAATATTCAATCTTGGTTGAGTTTTTCGTCAATCAATTTGGCTGAAAATTTTTGACCGAAAACAAATTCCCCCGTCAGCATACCCATGGTTCCGGAGAAGATGATCAGATTCTCCAACGAACCTGAAATTTTGCTCTTTACAAAGGACATCAGCTCCGCCGGATTCAAAAGCAACCCCAGGCGGCCTTCCTGGTAGAGTGTTTCTTTACCGTCTTTTACGGCACTGGCGTTCATCAGAAGATCATCCCAGTGACTTTCAACCTCCGCCAGTGGCCAGACCGTGCGGCCCAACAAATTGGGACAAATCTGTTTTGCTCTCGGTATATCGGTTTCTTCTAGATGGCGGTCCGTATGGTCGCTGCCCAATCCGACATAGACTTCATCTTCCGTGACGACACACAGAACATATTCTACTTCTCCGGATGTCTCGTTACCGTAGACTTCAATCGCTGGATCGAGGCTCAGCACATTGCATACCACCGGGTATAAAATCGGTATCGATTTCGGCCCGGGAATGCCTTTTGCGGCCAGTTCTTCTAGGTGCCGGCGAACTTCTTCCTGGTTTTTGCCCACGTAGCCGGCGTTGACCATACGGTTGTAACGAAATGGCAGCTCCCGGCGCTCCTGTTTGCTCTCCAACAC
Source organism: uncultured Desulfobacterales bacterium (assembly GCA_945787595.1). Next base: position 18,442 of record CALZJV010000210.1, read on the forward strand.
AAGATCTAGTTCCAATTTTTTTCTCCTTATTATATTAAAAGACAGAGCAAAGCGATCCCTTCATTCGTCACTCGTCATTCGTCACTCGTCATTCGTCACTCGTCATTCGATCTGAATCACTTATGGTATCTGATTTCAAAAGTGACACACCCGTATGGAATTTTATACGGTCCATGGGTCATTCCCGGTGGCCGGCAGGCATAAAAACCGGCCAGAAAGGTTTCTTTTTTAGCCATATCGTAAAGGCTGCCCTCCACGATTAAAACTTCCTCCCAGAAGTCGTGGACCAGGGTTTCTGAGGTTTCGATGCCCGGTGGAAATTTCAGCATGCGGGTGTAGTCGCCAGTGTCCGCATCGGAGCTGAGAATTTTTTCTTTTATCCCCAGGGTGTCTCCTTCCACCGGACGCCATTCATAGTGGGTGTCATAATCCTTAAATTCGATCTCAGGCTTAGGCATGTTTTCCCTCCTTATTTGTCAATTGTCCTCTGTTCTCTGTCATCCGGCATCTGTCCTCTGTCATCTGTCCTCTGTCCTCTGTCATCCGGCATCTGTCATCTGTCATCTGTCCTCTGTCATCTGTCCTCTGTCATTTATCATCTGTCGGCTCGCCGTGCTTCTTAAGCTCGGCCAATAATTTTTCCGGCGAAACCGGCAACTCTTTGACCCTGATTCCGGTGGCATCGTAAATCGCATTGGTTATGGCCGACATCGTTGGATTTAGCGCCGGTTCGCCGATGCCTTTGGCGCCATATGGCCCGTTCGGTTCGATCGGTTCCACCAGAATCGGTTTTATCTCGGGGACATCCAATGCACTCGGGACAATGTAATCAACAAAATCAGGATTGATGATCTTACCGTTTTCGTAAGCCATATTTTCCATCAGCGTCCACCCGAGACCCTGGGTTACACCGCCACGAATCTGTCCTTCCGTGGCCATCGGATTAATGGCGCGACCGACATCGTGGGCACCCACAAAATTGGTAACGGTCACTTGGCCGGTGTCGGGGTCGACTTCCACCTCTGCAATCTGACAGGCAAAAGGATAGGCCGGCGAAATATTTCCATACTTGGTTTCAGGATCCGGCAATACCGTCGGCGGCTCATAAAATCCGGTGCCAACCACCGGCGCCCCATGCCGGGCGATGGTGGCCTGGCCGGCAACCTCGTTAAACGGCAGATGCTTCTGCGGGACACCGCGAACGAAAAATTTGCCTTGGCGGCATTCAATATCCCCGGGGTCGGCTTCAAGCATTTCGGCTGCTACCTCAGCCAGTTGACTAAAGGCGTCCTTAGCGGCGGCCAGTACGCCGTTGCCGCCCATTAAGGTTCCCCGGGTCGCGAAACTTCCCAGACCAAAAGGAGATATGTCGGTATCAACATCGGCGACATGAACCATCTCCAGGGGAACTCCGAGGCGCTCAGCTGCTATCTGCGCAAATGTGGTTTTCTGACCCTGGCCCATATCCGATTCGCCATGATATACTGTCACCCGGCCGTCCCTTCCAACCCGGACGATACCTGCGCCGCCGTCAAACTCACGGGCAAAGGGACGGTTGCCGGATACATGGTTGCAGCAAGAAAGCCCGATTCCTTTGAGCGGTTCTTTTTTCTGCCGTTTTTTCTGCCAATCAGCCTTCTCCGTGGCCTGGATGACACAGTCTTTCAAGCCCGAGCTGTTTATTTTCCAGCCGTGAATGCTGGTCTCATTGGGTCCCATACCGTTTTTTAGGCGCAGCTCAGCCGGGTCCATGTTCAACTGATCGGCAATCATGTCTAAAGCCGATTCAAGCACAAAGGTCATCTGAGAATTGCCGAAACCGCGGAAACAGGCCGTGGGTACCGTATTCGTATACACGGTATACCCTTTAGACCGCACATGCTTAAAGCGATACAGCGAGTCAACCCGGTAGCAGGCCGTGGCCACAATCACCATGGCATACACCAGCCGGGCGCCGGCGGTACCGACAACCTTTACTTCTTTGCCCGTTAGGATGCCCTCTTTGGTGGCCCCCAGTTTGATGTCGATGTACATGGGTACCCGCGGGTTGCCGGCAATAAAATCCTCATAGCGGGTATTGACCAGTTTAACGGGTTTTCGCGCCTTTTGGGCCAAAATTGCGGCCACGAGATGGATGTTGTTTTCCATCTTGGCGCCGAAGGCCCCGCCGTAGTCGGGAACAATGACCCGGATATTATCCGCTGAAATGTTTAGGGCCTTGGCATAAGTCATGCGCATCATGTTCGGAATCTGGGTTCCGGTCCACATCGTTACCCGTCCGGACAGATCAACCTCGGCCAGCGTCGCCATGGGTTCCATATAGGCCTGGTACACCTGATTGAGGTAGTAGTGGTCTTCATAGATGATGTGGGAATCGTCAAAGGCACGGTCGACGTCACCAGCTTCAACCTTGAATTCGGCTGCAACATTGGCCGGCTTGTCATCGTGGACCAGGGGAGCTCCCGGCTGCATGGCTTGCAGCGGATCTGCTACAAAAGGAAGCTCTTCATACTCGACCTCGATCAACTCCAGGGCTTCTTCGGCCGTATCTTCATCAATTGCGGCGACGGCGGCAACCTCATCTCCGTGAAAGCGGACCTTGTCCCCGGCAAATATGGTCCAGTCTTCTGAACGCGGTCCGAATTTGATACCAGGGGTATCGGCATAAGTGACGACCGCTTTGACGCCGCTAAGGGCCTTGGCCCTGGAAGTGTCTATATTTTTTATGTTCGCATGGGGGTAGGGACTGCGTAGGGTACGTCCGTAGAGCATGCCCGGTAATACCAAATCCGTAACGAATTTCGTTTTGCCCATGGCCTTTTGCATCCCATCGATCTGGGGATAGGATTTTCCGACAATGTCTAATTCACTCATTTGATTCCCCCCTTTCGGCTGCCTGGAGGTCTGGTTTTGATGGGGTGCAGGATTGGATTGCCGAAACGATCTGGTTATAACCGGTACAGCGACACAAATTACCGGCAATCGCCAACTTGATTTCGGCTTCATCAGGATCCGGGTTGGCGTCAAGCAGGGCTTTGGCGGCATTAATCATTCCGGGCGTGCAGAAACCGCACTGAACGGCTCCTTTTGCGACGAAAGCGGCCTGAAGCGGATGAGGTTCTTCTGCGGCGATGCCCTCAATGGTCGTGATCTGTCTTCTGTCTGCTTGGGCGGCCAGCAGCAAACAGGAATGAACCGGCCGGCCGTCCAATAAAATGGTGCAGGCCCCGCACTTGCCCAGACCGCATCCCTTTTTCGTGCCCGTCAGGCCTAAATCTTCACGCAGAACATCCAGCAGTACCCGATTGGGTTTGACTTCCAGATGATATTCTTCCCCATTGACGGTGATATTGATCGGAACGTGCATTTCTAATTTCCTCCGCCGTTTTTGAGAGTATTCAGCACTTTTTGGGCACATCGATGAATGAAGACATTGATGATGGTACGTCGGTATGGTGCCGTGGCTCGCACGTCATCGATGGGGCGGGCAGCTTTTACAGCAATTTTGGCGCAATCCGATACTTTTGTGATGGCTTCATCCAATGTCAATCCAACCAAAATTGCTTCTGCTTCCGGCGCTCTGACAGGCGTCGGCGCTACCCCACCGAGAGCGATGCCGACCTTGGCCAATGTTTTTCCGTCTGAACCGGTCTCGGCCTGAAAAGCCACACCGGCCAGGGACACATCCACCGCTTTTCTTCTGCGAAGTTTCAGATAACAACCTGCCGAGGGTTGTTTGGGAAGTTCAATCACAATTTCTTTTAAAATTTGATCGGGTTCTAAAATGGTTGCGCCGGGCCCTGTTAAAAAGGATTCTAGGGCAATTTTCTTTTCCGCCGTTTTAGATGCCAGGATAAGCTGGGCATTCAGCACCAACAGGGGCGGAGCCGAATCGGCTGCGGGTGATGCATTGCAGATATTGCCGCCGATCGTGCCGACATTGCGAATCTGCCACGAGCCGATAAGACCGACTGCTTCGCATAAGATCGGAAGGTGTTGTTTCAGGAAAGGATCGGCAGCAATATCGGCATGTTTTGCTAAAGCCCCGATCCGAACCCCGGAATCATCCGATTGAACGAACTCCAGTTCATCGAGGTTGTGGAGGCTGATGACCCGGCGAGGCTGGATATTTTTCTTTTTCATATTCAACACCAGGTCTGTACCACCGGCGATAACCTTGGCATTCGCCCCGTGAAGATCGAGTTCATTCAGAGCCTCATCCAGACCGGGGGCCGCCCAGTAGTCAAAAGACCGGATACGCATTTTTTCCTCCCTAGGTCCTTGAAAATTATTTCTGTGATTTTGTGGCAATCCGCGGAGTATCGGGATATTTTGCTATCTTCAAATAATTTAATATTTTCGAATGAATATTGAATATTTAAGGTTCGCCTCCGGCGGATCGATTTTAAAAAACGATTATAAAAATGACGGAGAGAAGCCTCCGGCTCGTAGGGGTTGTAGCGCCTACGCCTCGGAGAGCGACATCCACAAATCTTCAATTTTCAATCTTCAATTTTCAATTCCGGCTCGTCCGGGCTAGAGTTCCGACTCCACGACGGCTTCCTTGCTTTGATCCAGATGATAAGCCATGGTCCTGCGGGCGTCTTCGATATTACCTTTTTTCACGGCTTCAAAAATAGTCTGATGCTCTTCAATTACTTCTAGCGCGCGGCCTTCCAGCGCCAAGGCTTTAACGCCCATCACGTGAATCATATCCCGGATATTTTCCAGAATTGTAATGATGCGGCGATTGTTCGTCAGCTCACTGAAACTGGTGTGAAACTGCCTGTCTGCCTCCATAAATGCGAGATAATCCTTTTGTTTTACCGCTTTGCGTTGACTGAGCAAGGATTCCTCGATTTCAAACAGGTCAAACGGGGGTGAGGTCTTGGCGATTTTTTCCACGGCCGCCATCTCGATTGCTTTTCTCACTTCAAATATTTCATCCACATCACGCCGGGTGAAACGGTTGACCATCAATCCCCTGCGGGGCAGAAATATGATGAGATCCTGGGAAGCAAGTTCTAAAAGTGCCTCTCTGACCGGTGTCCGGGAAATACCAAGGTCGGCCGCAATCGCTTTTTCATTGTAAAGTTCACCTAATTTCCATTCGCCGGAAAGGATAGACTGGCGGATGGCTTCATATGCCATCTTGGCCAGGGATTCCGGTTGCTTAATGGTCGCAAACTTTGGCATTAAAAATCCTTTTTTATGAGATGCTGGTGCATTCATTAAATTGTGAGTCTGATATATTACATACAAATAAACTTTGTCAAGTCTTTTGTTTGTGAATTTTATTTTTTATTCAACCTGCCGAACCAGTGTACTCTAGAAAATTAAAAATTTAGATATTTATATAAATTAAAATTAGTTATGTTAAAATAATTTGAAGCAGGTAAATTTTAATAGGTAAATTGTCATTTTTTTGTTGACAAGTTGTTTGGGTATAATGTAATTGCATCTGATATATTACATTCGTTAATATTTTGGAGAGACTGTATGATGATCGACAATCATCCGCAACCAGGATCGCTGCTCAGGGCTAGAAACCTCTCGATGGCTTTCGGAGGCCTGGTTGTCTTTAGAGATATCAGCCTCGATATTACTGAACATCAAATTGTGGCCCTGATTGGACCCAACGGCGCCGGAAAAACGACCCTCATCAATTGCATTACCGGCGTTTATAAACCCACTAGAGGCAACATTGTTTTCCAGGGACAGACCATATCGGGCCTGCGTCCCCATCAAATCTGCCGCGCCGGCATTGGACGGACCTACCAGATTCCGCGACCTTTTATGAATATGAGCGTTTTGGAAAATCTCCAGGTTTGCGCCAAACCGGGACAAACGAATTTCAGAGGGCTGCTTGATCTGGCCGGCTTGTGGGATAAGCGCAACCGCCTGGCTAAAACCCTGACATTTCAGGAACGAAGGCTTTTGGAACTGTCTCGCGCCTTGGCGGTCAATCCCAGATTATTGCTGCTGGATGAAACCATTGCCGGATTGAACCCTTCCGAGACCAAAGAGATGATGGCCATTCTGGCCCGGATTCATTCGGAGTTCAAGGTCACCATCCTGTGGGTTGAACATGTGATGAGTGCCATTATGGAGACCGCCCATCACATTTTTTGTTTGCATCAGGGCGCGCTCATCGCCGACGGATGTCCGGCCGATATCGCCAACAACGAGAAAGTGATAGAGGCTTATCTGGGCGAAGAATACAAGTTTCAGGAAAAATAGGCGAGATATGTTGAATATCGAAAACTTGAATGTCTTTTACGACGGCCTCCAGGCACTTTACTCCGTAACGCTGGAGATTCAAGCAGAGGAGTTTGTGTGTATATTGGGTCCGAACGGCGCGGGAAAATCGACCTTGCTTCAAGCCATCTCCGGCATGTTGGTTCCGGGAGAAGGCGCAATATCTTTTAAAAACCGCCCCATTCAAGGTCTTGCGGCCTATAAAGTCGCTTCCTTAGGCCTGGCGCTGGTTCCGGAGGAAGGATGGCTCTTTGGTCAAATGAGCGTCGAAGAGAACCTTTTAATGGGAGCGTACCCTAAATCGGCGCGTCGAAATATAAAACGACAGATGGATTTTGTTTTTGATTTGTTTCCGATTTTAGCTGACCGTAAAAAGCAGCAGGAAGAAACCCTCAGCGGTGGAGAGCGCCAGATGCTGGCCGTCGGACGCGGTCTGATGAGCAACCCCAAGATGCTTCTGCTTGATGAGCCCTCCCTGGGATTGGCGCCTTTGGTTGTTAAGGACATTCTCAGTGTGCTCGTCCGGATCAATCAGGAAGAAAAAACCACCATCTTATTGACCGAACAGAACATCTTTCACGCACTCAAAATCAGTCAGCGCGGCTATTTGCTTGAAAATGGCAAGATTGCCATGCAGGGGGCCAGCAGAGACCTGCTGGGCGATGAACACATCAAAAAAAACTATTTGGGACTCTGATACCACATTGAAGATTGAAGATTGCAAATTGAATATTTGTGGATGTCGCTTCGCTCAGTCATTTTTATGAACGTTCTTTTATAATCGATCCGCCGGAGGCGAACCTTAAATATTCAATATTCAATCGAAAATCTTCAATCGTTACAAAATAGTGAAAATATTCCAGAACAATTTATTTTCACAAAATGTGCAAGAGCAAAAACTAACTTACTAAAAGGAGGTTCTATGAAAAAGTCAGCTTTATTAACCGTTCTTATTTTATCCGCTTTTTTTCTCTCTTTCGGCGCGATGGCCGCCGATACCATCAAATTGGGATTGGTCACTCCCATGTCAACCGGTGATTTCAGATCCGGCAAAATTAACGTGCAAACCGTCGAGTTAGCGGTAGAGGAACTCAACGCCAAAGGGGGGATCCTGGGCAAGAAAGTTGAGGTCGTCACCGCCGACGACGAGGGCAAACCGGCCGCCGGGGTCATCGCAATTAAGAGAATGATTGCCTCAGAAAAAGTCTCCGCCGTCGTGGGGCTGTGGCATAGCTCGGTCGCGGTGGCGCAGGCAAAAGTCGCCAACCAGATGCAAGTGCCGATTATGCTTCATTACAGCTGGACCGACGATTTAACCGCAGGTCATTCGGATTATGTCTATCGCGTGGGTCCCTTTAATGCAGAAATCGCCCAACTGGCGCTGCCTTATATACAGAAAAATTTTAAAACCATGGCCATCCTGTATGAAACCAATGCCTTCGGGACCGGTTTCGCTGAATATCTGGAAAAAATTGCCGCCGCCAAAGGGATTGGCGTCTACAGTATCGGTTACCCGCAGGAGGCAACCGATCTTAAACCCCAGCTTCTGGAACTGAAGGCCAAATCGCCCAAGCCGGAACTTCTTGTTATCGCCGCGGTTTATGAAGCCACCAACCTGATACCCAAACAGGCCCATGAAATCGGTCTTTCACCCGAAATGCAGATCCTTTGCAGTTGGGACTGGCCCACCTACCCGGCTTTTCAGGAAATTCTGGGCGATAAGGGTGTTGGTGTGACCTACGCTACCTTCGAGTCGGATAAGCTTAAGCTGTCTCCCCTGGGTGAAAAATTTAAAAAAACCTACAAGGCCAAATACAATATGGACCCACCGGTTTTCGCCCTTTTTCTGTATGACGAGGTCATGATTCTGGCTGAGACCATGGAAAGGATCAAATCATCTGATCCCAAAGATGTGGCCGCAGGTCTGAAGGACACCAAGTTTATAGGCACCACGGGTCTGATTACATTTGAACGAAGGGATGAACCGGGCCCGATTTGGAATCAGTGGATGGGACATCAGCTTTTTATCAATAAGCTGACTGCCGTTGAAGGGTCAGGATACAAACGCGAGGAAATCTATCCTTAACCTTAACGGATCGGTTCTAGGTTCAGGGTTCACGGTTCAAAGGTTACAAATGTTGGAAACTGCATACTATATTGATCAAGATCCGGTATACCCAACAGCACCCATTGGGCGAAATGACTTAATAAAACCGATGAAGATAGAATCCACTTAATATAAGATGGCTGGGTGTTTTTCAACCCGGAACGTTGAACCCTGAACCGCTCAACCTAGGCTTAAGTTTTGCTGGAGATTAGCGCATGTTATTGGAACTGATTATACGCGGCATCACCATCGGCTTGGTTTACGCGCTCATGGGTGTCGGGCTGGCGCTTTTAAACGGCGTCATGCGGATCATCAATTTTGCCCACGGCGAGTTCTATATGATCGGGGGCTATATGGCCTATTATTCGATGACCCTGCTGGGATTGCCCTTTTATCTATCAGTGCCCGCGGCCATCGCCATCACTTTTTTACTCGGTGCTGTGGTCGAGAAACTGCTTTTGAGCCCCATTCATACCCAGGAAATTGAAAAGCCGATGGATTATGCCCTGATCATGACATTTGCATTGCTGCTCTTTTTTCGGCAACTGGC
>CALZJV010000211.1 GCA_945787595.1 uncultured Desulfobacterales bacterium
GACACCGTAGAAGGAATCCGAGCAGGCCCAGATAATGTCCGACTGCTTAACATGGCGACGTGCAGTTTCAATAAACCGTACAAGTCCGGCAGCCTTCAAAGAACCTGCATTAATACTTTTCCATGACACCTTACCGTCCTTTAACCAGCCTTCATTTTTTTCTTGATAGCTTAAACATAGGCCTGTAACTCGATGTCCCATCCCGGCCAGGGCCAGCGGTATTTCTCGAAATCGTCCAAACTGATCGTCAATCAAGTCTTTATTCATATACTGGCGTTTGGTAACTACGAGTATTCTCATCAAAAAGGGCTCCCTTTTTATCAGCCGGTTGTGCTCAAGATTGGTCTGTAAATATTAGCACCGGTTCAATACCGATTTATAGAAGATTATATTTCGGTGATTTCAAATAGTTTTGGAACGTATTTTCTAATCGAGCCCTTTCATAATAGGTTTTTTATCATTGGCATATGAAATCCGATATTTTTTATACGGCATATAAAGCGATCTGAAAATAAACTGGACTATTCTCCAGCCTAGATTTCGCTCATTTCGCACTTGCACCAAACTTTCCTCCTTCAACCTCCTATAAACAAATTTTGAAATACTGCCGACACCTGTTCCGCCCATCAGAGCGACGGGAAACTTGCCAAACTTAACCGTGCATTTATAGGCAAGTGCCCGGTAAAAAAAATCATAATCCATGCTGATTTTGAATTCATTTCGAAATTCTCCGATTCTATCAAATACGCGTTTATGAACAAAGCACCCCTGGTGTGGGAAGATAAATTTGAAATGATTCCACCATAGGTGGCGGATGGGATTTTTAGCGGTTTTTCCTTTAACCGGGTGGTCAAACACTATTGGGAAACTCATAATATCGACCGACTCATCCTTTAAATAGGGAAAAACATTTGTCAGGATATCCGGATTGAGAAGCTTATCGTCGGCCTGAATCACCAAAATATATCGTCCACGTGCTCTTCGCAGTCCTTTGTTCAAGGCATCGGCAATTCCGTTATCCGGCTCTGATCTCCAGGTCAGGGGATAAGAATGGTCAAAAGTATGCAGGGTTTCCGTTGTATTATCCTGCGACCCCCCGTCAATGACAATATGTTCCAGGTTCCTGAAACTTTGACATTGGATGGATTCAAGAGTCTTTTGAATTGTTGATCCGCTGTTTAACGCAGCCGAAAGGATTGTAAAGAAAATATTTGCCATCATTTCACTATCTTGATAATTTACTCGAAGTTTTTTGCAGGAAGATGGATGTCAAAACGAGTCTTTTTGCGAATTACCCGGTCGAAACAATAGCTCTTCATATAATGCTTTATATTGTCTGGCGATACGATCAATGTTAAAAACATTTTCTGCCTTTTCTCTGGCATGCTGCGAAAGAGATCGACTATTTTGTGTTTCCTGAATTACCCAAAAGATCCCTTCGGCCAGATCTCTAATGTCTAATGGTTTGGCCAGGTAGCCATTGCTTCGGTGATCAATCAACTCTGGCAGGCCACCGATATTAAATGCCACGCTCGGGATTCCGCAAGCCAGAGCTTCAATTACGGTATTCGGCAGGTTGTCTTCGGTTGACGGCGATACAAACACATCGCAGGCTGAATACACTGCCGGTAAACTTGCGTCGTTGATAAACTGGCCAAGTGCATGAACTTTAAATGGCAGCGAACGATCATCGAATTCTCTCCAGGAACCGTAAATAACAATTTCAGCGATATCTTCCATATGGGGGAAACCTTTTGCCACTTCTTTTAGAGCATCTTTCAGCAAATGACTGCCTTTCCTGACGACCTTAAATGCTTTGTCAGCACCGAATAGTATAAGAGATTTATCCTGAGGTAAGTTCAACATCTTCCGTGCCAACGACTTATCAACCGGTTTGAAGATTTTAGTGTCAACGCCGGTTGGAATAATTTTTATACGGATATCGCGAAATAGCAAACTCCTTTTTGCGTATTGGGCAATCCACTTGCTGGGGCAAACTACCATTAAAGATGAAAAATCCTGTGCCTTCCACCAGTTTTTTTTTCGGTTAAAGACCCAGCGGGAAAGATCATACTCCGAAGTGCTCCCAAGCTGAGGACATTTGCCGCAATTTATTTCATAGCGATCACAGGTCCCTGAGTAATGGCAACCGCCCGTAAACGGCCACATGTCGGACAGTCGCCAGATGACGGGCTTTTTCAACTTTAAAAGTTTTCCTATTGTTTTAACTCCTAACAGTCCGTCACAAATCCAGTACAGGGTGACTGCGTCCGCCTCTCTGATCCTCCTGTGGCGCTCAACCGGCCAGAAATTCAGCCAAGCCGGATGCCAGACGGCATCTTTGTAGCGATTTTTGTATAAAGTCAACAGCGATCTATCTAAATAGGGGAGGATTTTACTGATAATGTTTGTTAAAGGGTTTGTGTAGATCGGATCGACGGTACTATCATCGGTAAGCTTATTCTGGACCAGCATCCGGCCATCGATTCTTGCAGCGAGAACGGATCGATGCAGCCGATATGCCGCCCGTCCGGCGCCGCCTTGTAAGTCGCTGACAGATAGGTGGACTATTTTCATTGTTTTTCTGCTTTCTCAGGCTTTGGGAGTGTCGCGTTGTCAGCACTTCTTGCGATTGGCGCAAAGTCCATATCACGGTTTTTGAGAAGTGCCTGTTTAATAGAGTTAAGTACACTGCGAGCCAGCGAAGCGACGTACCCAAAAGGGTGCTTAGCTAATTTTTTGGCGCCAACTCGCTGAAGGAAAAAAGACCGGTTCCATCTCTTCGAAAGCCTGCGTTGAATATCCTGGCTGCTGATGTCAGCGTATTTTTCAAATGTCTTTCTAAGCTCGGAATTCGTGTAGTCGCACTGCGCGGATTTAATTTCCCCTTTAAATACTCGGTCGGCTCCGAGGCAGGCAAAACCGAGCCGTCTGTCTGATCTGGCTAAAAAATTATACCAGACGTTTCGCAGCAAACGCCACTGGTATCTGGATTGATACCAGTCAAGGTCTTTCCGGTTCGATTGTATACTTTTGAAGGCACGATGAACGCCGAAATGAAAGGACTGAAAATCTGCCGGGTTCGGACAGTGAGAAACGATTGGCGCCGGATTCTGCCAGTACTGACGCTTTATCCCGGGTATGACAGGATCTCGGTCTACGAAAAGCGTTTCCGAATCTGGAACCCATCGTGCACGATTTGAAAACGCATGCAATCCCATGATTAAAGAGTCAGAAAACCAATCGTGCAAAGCGATCTCGGCATGATCCAGCTCTGGTTCATCTAAAAACAAATTGACCACTTTTGCGAGGGCGTCCTGGGAAATAAAAACCATATCGGCGTCAAGTTTTAAAAACAAATCATATTGATGCCGCTGCGCCATAAACTCCCGGTATAATCGATCGTGTGCTTCTTTGTTCGGGAGATGCGAGAAAATTCTATGCTTCCAGTTTTTGTATGTTTGTCGCTTTAAAGAATCTTTGCATTCAGCAAATTCGTTTTCCCCGGAAGATAGAGTACAGATCAGTATTTGCGGTCTATTATCCATGTTAGTTGTTCTCCGTAATGTGATTATGCAGATCAAGTCGTGGGATGGAAAAACGATTACAAGCGGATAAGTTCATCGGTTTGGGATCAGTCGTAAAGGCGTATTTAAAACCGGCAAATCGGGTAAGCAATCGGATTATAGGGGAATGACCACCATAAGGATAAGAGAAGCAATCTATGGAATGCCTGAGTATTTTTTCAATGCGAATTTTCGACAACCGGATCTCGTAATAAGCCTCAAGTAAGGAAATGGCCGGCAGAAATGGGTGGGTCCGGGTATGCGCTCCAATGGTAATCAGCGAATGCTGATCAAGCGCAATGATTTCCTGCCAGTTTAAAAAATCTGTATGCGTGCGCGGCTTGGGAGCGGTATGGTTAATGCTTCGCAATTGTTTCAAATATGCCTGTCGGGAAGCATTGTTTTTATTTTTCAGGGTTTGTCGGATAGTTTCATATATTTCCTGCTGTCGAGTTGAATCGGTAACTGTATGCGTTTTCAGATCCGGTGTTTTTAATCGTTTAACGGCAGTGATAATGTCCGCCAATTCCCATTCAAAAGGAATGATTTCCCCGTCGATGAAGCCGGTTGATAGAAATAAAATAGAAGGGGTTTGAAATTTCTCTATTATGGGCAAAGCATTATCGATAAAGTCTTTGTATCCGTCATCAAATGTAAGAAGCAAACAATTCTTCTCATGTTTTTGGGGATTGTTAAAAGAACGTAGATTCAACCCGTGAAAATTCGTATGTGCCTTTAATATATCAATTAAACAGTTCTGACTGACATTCAGATATCCGTATGGCCCAACTTTCGGCTGTTGGTCGTCGGATATCCTGTGGCCCATGAAAACTTTAACCATTTCTCTCTCCGAATTTTATCCAGTGCTTCAAATCCAGACCCAATAACCCTTCCAGACGAATAATCTCCGGGTTATAAATATTTTTAAGTTCATCTATAACGTCAGCCGGTACATCGGATAGTTTTTCAAAGTTGTTCCTGACTTCTTTGGCAATGCCATGATGGTGAAAAGTTGCCATAAGCCTGTAGACTGAATTTAATAAACCCGTTTTTTCCAAGATGGGACGCAAGATACCTTTAACAATTCTGGACGATGCGAATTCAGCCGGCTTTGCAATGTTGATAGGGGTGTGTAAAAGCGAAGGTGTGAAATTGGTGTCAACTTCAATAAATTTCAACAGTTGCACTAAAAAGGCTTTTGGATCAAGGGTGAGCAAGTCAAATACCTGGCAAAGAATCTGTTCGCGGGGAAAATATTCAAGATACCGTTCTATATGGCGCGAATAAAAACCGGGCTCAATCCAGTTGGCGAACAGGTCATAATTTTCAAGAACCTCTGGAAAACTGAAATTATATCTTCTCTTTTTCTTCTCGTGCCAGTAATGAGAAAACGCTCGTTCGATGGGATGACGCAAGCAGATAATGATTTTGGCCATTGGATTCTCTCTGGCTATACGTTCTGGAGCAGCTATCGAGCGGATGTAAGAGTACGTCGGATCAATTAATTTTAGATTTTCCTCAAACCCTTTAAAGTGACTGGCGTACCATAGGCGGCCTTTATGATGATGCATGTCGAAGTAGTGTATTGAATCGGACACCGGGCAACCCATCTCAGGATGTTCTTGAAGGCAACGGTAAACCCATGTTGTTCCCGATTTCTGTGGGCCAATATGGAAAATATCAACAGGTTTCATAGTTGCGACAAAATCCGAAACTGGCTGCAAATTGAGAACATTTTTTTGTTAATATGATAGATGTCATCACTATATCTTATCTCTTTTGCCTAAATGGCATCTTTCACCTTCCTGAACAGCGTTAAGTATTTGGAAAAAGCGCTTCCATTGCCGTTCTTTGAACGCATAAATCGCCAATCTTAGAAAAAACATCCACTTATTTAGGGTAAATACAATTTGTGAATCGGTCCAATAATGCCGTTGAAAATAGGTATTATTTCTCAGCAGGTAATATGTTTTCTGGAATTCAGAATCCCCGGACAGTAAATAAGAATATCCTTCTCTGATGCAAGATACGTTGTGCTCTGAAAGGTGAACGTCATGAACTTTGCTCTCAGGGATTAAATATATTCCTCCTCCCTGGCAGGTAAAGCGATAGGTAAACTCTCTATCATCCGAATATAGATAAAATCTTTCATCCGGATACCCGACCATGCCTAAAACGCTTTTATGAAAGAACAGCCCTCCCCAAGGCCCATATGGGATCTTAATTTTCCTTCTATTTCCGGAGCAATTTTCTTTTTGGAATTTCCGCCGAATGTATCTAAAAACTTTGAGTGGGAAGTTCGACACGTGAAATCCTCTAAAACTCGATCGTCTTGGAAAGACTTGATCTACAGGGATTCCTTGCGCTATTTTTCTCCAATGAAGCCGACCTTCTTCTCTTAGTGAGAGCAATGCACCGGGTGTTTGATTGCCGGATTCCATTATATTCATATAGATCCGGTAAAGAGGTGCTATTGCTTTTTCTTCAGGAACATTATCATCATCGAGTAGCCATATGAATTCACATTCCGGGCAACATGCGGCGTACTCTATCCCGATTTTAAAGCCCCCAGCAGATCCTTGGTTTTCGTCTAAATATAGAACCTTTAATGCTTCCTTGGAATACTTTTCCAGATATTTTAAAGCGTTTCGGCTTTGTGGGCTGGAAGCATTATCAACAATAATGACCTTACCCACCCCATTCGTCAACGCTGCATCAACCACCTGGCGTAAAAAACTATGTCGATCTCCATATGTAACAGTGACAACCCAGGTAGAATAAAAAGGTTTTATTTTTTCCTTCGTCTCCATAAGGAATTGGCTCAGATTTATAAATGTTGGTTTATGTCATATGTAGCTGCAACTATAGTAAAAACAGCTACTATCACCCCGAAAAGTGGGCCGCCTATTTACCGGGTGATTTCAAATCCATTTTCAAGGTATTGAATATTGACGGCTTGATACCGAGTCGCAATCCGCATCGGTAGTTCAATAAGATTACCGTTGATAGACCGCCGATAACCGTTGCACAGGCGGCTCCTTCCAATCCCCATACCGGTATCAGTACGGCATTAAGCACTATATTCAGCACTGCACCTAAGGTGGTACCGATTGCTGTTTCCCGTTCATAACCTGTCATATTAAGCAGCATTCCTGAAAGTCCCATTGAGATTTGGACGGTCCTACCGACCGTCAGAATTAAAAATGCATCAAAACTCCTTGTGAAATCAGGACCGAAAATAAGTAAAAATTTCCTACCAAACACGATAAGAACGCTGCACAATAGCAGTGAGGAGATAAAAACCAATCGTGCACTCATTGTTGTGATCCATTGCAGTCGTTGTTGATTGTCTTTTGTGTATAATTTGGCGGCAGTGGGAGATATTGCGGTGTTGGTTGCTATAATGATAAACTTTATCATTACGGCGCCATAGCTGACGACTGCATAGACCCCAGCGGCATTCATTCCCATAAGGGCGCCGACCATGATAAGATCAGCATGTCTGTTGATAGTATGCAATCCACTGGTGAGCGTAAACGAGATTATACTCTTGACCCATCTTTTTACCTGATATGCTGGAATTGCTCTGAAGGTCTTTGGTGGAAGAACAGAATGCAATAACATGCTTCCAACTATAAGAACGACTACAGAAATCGCAGCTTTCATACCTACAAGACATATCGGATTAAGCCAGTATCTAAAAAAGGTATAGAGTATTAAAAACGACAGAAAAAACAAAATAGGATCGAGTAGTTTTTCGAGCAACTGGCTGCAGAGGACATGATTAAGCCCGCGTATCGCGGACTGTCGAAGGCCAACCAGATTAGAGATCGGTAGCAACAGCATGGCCATCACGACTGTATACCGTACCGTCAGGTCGTTGGAAATAAAAAACCATGAAACAAAGCTCGCTATCAATCCAATAGTAATAGATGTGATAAAAACTGCAATATTACTCCATCGAAGAATTCCCCGAAGAAGCCCCCAATTCGCTTTGGCCTGAAAGGTGGCGACTTCTCTGACAATTAATGGGCCCGAACCTAAGCTTGCAGGAATACTTAGCAAACCGACCCACGCCATCACGTATTTATAAATGCCAAAGTCGGTTGGTTCCAGAATTCTGGCCAACAGGACAGTTGTCACTAATGACAAACCCATACCTGTGACCATGATGCCGAACGTTCCGATGGCTCCTTTCAAAAGATAGGTTCGGGGGTGATCAGATTGTTGACTATTGATAAGCTTTGCAAATTCCTTTGATAAGAAACCCGGAAATTTTATTTTAAACGCCATCATGATAAAATCAGGAATAGGATTACTGGAGTTAGGCCCACCTTGCTCCCTCAGTAGCCGTGTACTGCCAGTCTATCCTTGACAGAAACTGCGAAAGCTTTTAGCCGCGGTTCCGATCGATAGACGTAGGCTCGATTTTTTACTACAGTGCGAACAGCAGATTTCACTTGGGTATCCGAGGGATTTAAGTTGCAAAAGGATGCAAGATCTTGAAGTTTTTTCAGTGGGTCTGCCAAAAATTCTTCATATTGAAGTTCAAATGATTGGGAATCTAAATTCCCAACATGTTTTTTGGCCTCACTAAGATATTCTTCCCAAAGAGAAAAGCCGCCTTCGAAGGTGGCACAGCGTACTGAGTGGGAAAACCCATCACGCTTACGACGCAAAGCGTAAAGCCGTTTGTGTCGGAAATATGATTCTTTCCCTCTGGCGAATGTTTCATCTCGCCGGATTTTCAGGCTTTTTGCCACATCGACTCCATGGCGATAGATATGAATGACTTTTGCCTGCGGGAAAAGATCAAGCCAGATGTGCAAGGTGAAAGTGTTACGAGGATCCTTCCAGCCCCATGGAACATCCAAATTGAATATGGATCGATAACGTAAAAAGCCAAAGCTTCCGAGAAAATGTGCAGCAATGGGTGAGTGGAAAAGTAAACGTAAATAATCCAAAACCATTTCACGAGTCGGTTTATCTCTTAAAAGATAATAGGTAGGGGCTGGATGATCCCAACTTCCACCGCACTGATGCATTAGCCATTGATTGAGATCTTGAAAAAAACGTACTTCATGGTTTTTTCCTTTAATAACGCCGACGCGCAAACCAATTGTTTCCAAGATTCGATTGAGCATGGATGTACCCGAACGATGCATTCCAATAATGATGACGGGTGGACAAGGTTTGGATCTAATCATAAGGTAATTCTGCTATTTAGTAATTAAATTTGACGCACCGGAGATTAAACTTTACTTTTTATATTAGCCCGAGCAGATTGTTCATATTAAAAACGAGTCCCGATACAGTCTTCTACCAGAATAAGGGTTGACTTTAATACTAAACTTTTTTAGATATCAAAAAGTTTTTCTCTTTTCCCTTCCCAAATCAGCACATGTGATTGTTTTTTTAACCGACTTTTGAAGTCTTTAAACTCGTCCCTTGGTAATACCAAAGTTCGGATTTTCCGCTTAATATAACGCTCAGTTTTCCTGCTCAAATCGTTTAAATGATATTGGTCGATATTTCCCACCAATAAAATATCGATGATTCCGGTATCTTTACCTTCGGCATAGTCATCTATGATATAAGCCCGCTCCAGATCCCCCAGTCTACTGACAATTCCATCAATAACCTGGTCAATGCCCATAACTTTGCCGACCATAGATTTTAGTTCTGGGAAAAGGGTATGTTCCTTATTCGCCATATAATAGACCTGGCGACCGTTTTTCTCGGATTTGAGCAGGTTGGTGCTCGTCAACTGGTTGAGCTCTTCGCGCACGGCATTTGAAGAGACATTGAACTCTTTAGCCAATTCCCGCAAATAGGAACGGGTCTTTGGGTTAAAAAAGAACCGCATCAATAACTTAACCCTGGTTTTTGATGAGATGATTCCTGATAATAGATTCTCCAAAACATGCCTCTATTTGAGTAGTTTTTCTACTCATAATATAAGAAATATTGGATGACGTCAACATAAAGAAAATATGCAAATTACGTGCTAAGTTACCATGAGCTGAAAATGGCTTGAGAATTGATCCAGGCTTGGGAGATTCAATATTCGCTTGAGACTATCTATGGTGATAACAATTAGTTATTTTACATTGGGCTTGTCTTTAAATCAAGGAATTGCACTTTGAGAATAAGCTTAAGCTAAAGGATAAGTTGTTAAGGGTAATTTCTGAAAAGTAATTAGAGTAGAAATATTATACATATTGTGCTTAAGAGCGTCAAATTATTGAAATTTGAAATTAGGGTAAACTGTTGATTCTTATCGTGCTATTTTCAGAGAAAAAACGGCGACGGAATATCCGGCATGGGATGCTCAATGGGGTCATAAAAAGCTACCCTAGAAATAATAGACCAGCCAGAGAAAGGCATTATCCGGAGATTTAGTGCGAATATCGGTACCGGGGAGGGTGAATCCTCCGAATTCAGTGCTTTCGGCC
>CALZJV010000212.1 GCA_945787595.1 uncultured Desulfobacterales bacterium
AATCCATATTTAATGCCGGCCGATCTTCCGGGCAGTCTTGCCGCCATCGAGGTTCTCAGTGAGCTATACGGTAAAAAACCGATACTTGTTCGAGAGGGCGGCAGTGTGCCAATTCTATCGCTTTTGCTGGAACATCTGGGTACGTATGCCACCTGTTTCGGTTTTGGTATGAATGATGAAAAGTTTCATGCACCCGACGAATTTTTCCGTCTTAAAAATTTTAAACTCGGACAGCGGGCCTACTGTAAAATTTTACTTCGGCTGAGTGAGCAGAAGTAGAGAAAAAACTCATCTGACACTTGATGGTCTGACGCAGGTGGATTTTCAATTAAAGGATGTTGGGTTTCGTTTCACTCCACCCAACCTACAATTTATGAGTTCATCGTCGCTCTGTGCGAAAACCAACATTGGCCGATATTAGAATCGAAGCCGAATTGCCGGCCCATCGGCCCTGCCATTGAGGCGCACTATCAGACTCTATCCAGAATGCTGAAATCCTGGGTACGGTTGAAGTCTTCGAGGATTTCAACCAGGGCACGGCTGCCCGCCCGTAAAAAAGACCCGCCTTCGACGGCCAATCCTTCATCAGAAAGCCCGATAAACAAAGAAATTCCTTTATTCTGAGCGTGTCGGGCCGCCCGGGCCACTTCTACCAGGCGGGGCGGCGTAAATTTCCCTTCTGTGAATGCCGTTTCCAGTGCCGTGCCGGCAGCCACATAAGTGGGATTCAAGTGCATGTTGATCTGGATATCGTGTTTGACGGACGTCAGACTCAAGTAATCGATGGCATTCTGAATGTCGCTGACGGCCTCGGCATCGCTCATTTCCGGTACCGGCTTTTGCATGAAATAACATTTGAGGTGAAACCCGTAAGGAGCCATTTTTTCTACCAATCCTTCAAATGCTGCCAGTGTCAGCCCCTTATCGAAAACATCGTTGCGGATGCGGTTGTCGAATGCTTCAAATCCAACGGCGATCTCAAGACGAGTGGATGTATCACCTTCGGCCAGTGCCCGGGCAATGAACTCCAGCTCGGCCAGATCCACGTATTCGGGTCGTGATTCCATTGAAAGCGTCGACAGGTTGGACATGTTCAAATTCAGTTGGGCAATGAGATACATCAGCGCGGTGGATGAAAACGTGTCCTCGTCCAGCACGGATCCGTTGTTACTGACGATGACTTTGCGGATAAACGCTCGTTTGGCCGCCACCCGGGGATCGGCCATGACATGATCGATCTGAGCCATGATCGATTTATAGGGGATATGCTGACGGGACATCTTGGACGGCAGGTTGCAGCCCAGGCATCGGGACCACCGGCAGGCCTGGGTATAAAAAACTATAAAAAGGATCAAGCCTTCATCGGACTGCTGGAACCACATCTGGGCCGGTCGTGCTTCATCGTGGGCTTCATCGAAGGCATAGGTCTTACCCGCTTTTTGGGAACCGAAGAGAATCTGCTTGGTCACGGTGTCGCTTTTCATTGGAACCATCCTTTTACCGGTTGAGTTATCCTTGCGCCAAAGTGATAAAAGAATCCGGATGCTGAAGATTGAATTCCGTGGCATGCTGCCGGTATTCCGGATCAAATCCTTCGTAGCGGATTTTCTGGATCAGTTTTCCGAATTCGGCGGTTTCCTTTACTCGGGTGGAGGACACCCGGCGTCCTCGCAAATGGTAATCGCCGACGATCCGGGCGCCCATGATTGCCTCGGATTCACGAGTTGTTTCGTGGGTGTAGTACTGGGAGAGAACGATGAGGCGGGTACCGAGGAAGACCGCCTCTTCCAGATCATGGGTGACAAAAAAGATGGTCATGCCGTGAGCCTCCCATAATTCCAGAATCAGTATTTGCATGGCTTCACGCGTCCCCGGATCCAAGGCGCCGAACGGCTCGTCCATCAGCAGAATCTTCGGTTTCATGATCAGGGCCTGGGCAATGGCCACCCGTTGCTGCATGCCTCCGGAAAGCTCGTGGGGATATTTGCGGGCGTGGGCCGATAGCCTGACCTTTTCCAGATAGTGCAAGGCCTCCTGCTGTGCGGTCTTTTTCCCACCCAAGCATTTCCACAACGGCAAGGACAGGCGTTTGCCCAGCATGATATTCTCCAGAATGCTCAGATGCGGAAATAAAGAATATCGCTGATAGACGATCCCGCGGTCCGGGGAAGGTCTAGCGATGTCCTCCCCATTCATTTGGATATTACCGTGGGTAGCCCTTTCCTGGCCCAGAATCAGCCTTAGCAGGGTCGATTTGCCGCACCCGCTGGGGCCTACGACCGTGCAGAATTCGCTTTCGCTGACGGCCAGGTCGATGTCGTCCAGGACGATCTTGTCGCCATAGGCCTTGCGGACGTCTTCCAGATAAAGGAGATACACGTTTTTCGTTACCATAAGGTTACAGCCGTTGGGAGTTAATAGTGAATAGTTAATGGTTTACAAGGAAATAGGCCCCTTATTTCGGCGCATACCAGGGATAGCGGACTGAGACCCATTTTCTAAGGGCAAAATCGGCTATGAACGCCAGCAGGGTGATCCAGGCTACATAGACGATGATCACGTCCATGGATAGGTAGCGCCGCACCAGAAAGATCCGATATCCCAGGCCGTCCTGGGAGGCAATGGCTTCCGAGGCGATAAGAAACAGCCAGGCCGCGCCCATTGAGAGGCGCACGGTCTCAATCAGACGCGGAATTACCTGAGGAAAGACCACCCGATAAACCACACCGAACGGTGATGCCCCCAGGGTCAAGGCCTTTACGATGGTTTCCCTGGGGATCTTCTTGGTCGCCAGATAAATATCCCGCGTAATCAACGGAAGGGTGCCGAGAATAATCAGCATCACCTTGCCCAGCTCTCCGACGCCGAAACTGATGAATAGAATGGGCAGAATCGCCAGGGGCGGAATGTTGGACACAAACGTCACAAAGGAGAGTGACAACCCCCGAATGCCCGGCAGCAGTCCCATATTCAACCCCAGGAGAAAACCGACCCAGGCTGAAATTACTATGCCGATCACCAGCCGTTTCAGACTGGCCTTGGTGTCCCTCCACAGTATAATGTTCCCGGTGCGCTTGTCCGGCTCCATGGCCGACTTCTTCAGGGCCTTTCCGATTTTAGTGACAGTGGGCAAGAGCTTATCCTGGGGATTGCTCTTGTGCCGAATATCCGAGGCCGTCAAATAGACAACCATGAGCAGCAAGAAAGGCAGAAGCGCCAGCACAATGCGAAGGCCCTGGGGCGGCTTTGCGTGCAACCCCAGAAACCAGGGCACCTTTTTGGGCATTTTTTTCCTCCGGTTTTTCAGGCGTTACCGGCCTGAGAAACCCGCTTTAATAACTTATCAATTATCCACTTCGGTCTACAGCTTGCCGTCAGCCGCCATCTGCATAAATTCAACATCAAATCGAAGTTTTACGTTGGATTCGTCGCCCATCACCGAGCCGTCTGGAAACTGGATGCCGACTAAATCCTTGGTATCCGCATCGCCAAAAAGACCGTGATCAAAACAGAAGGTCCGGACGTATTCCATGGTCTTCTTTAACTTCTCTCCTTTGGCAAAAGCGGCGGCCTCGGCGGCTTTGTAGAACATGGCCGTGGTGCGCAGCTGGGCCTTGAATTCAGCCACGGTGCCGCCGGCAAAACGGGCCATATACTCAAGAGCATCCTTGGCGTCCTTGCTTTTGGCCGACATTATCGCCATGGTTTCGTACCAGGCGCCCACCAGGGCTTTTTTGAGGGCCTCCGGCACATCGGACCGCACCACCATCATATCGATAATTTCACCGGGAATCTTGCTGGAATCAAACACCAAATTGGCCCCTTTCACGTTGCGGCACTGCATCAGGGGTGGGTTCCAGGTGACCACGGCACCGTCGGCTTCCGCTGCGAACAGCGCTGCGATGTCGGCGTCGGAAGTATTGATGAGTTGCAGATCCCGCTCTTTCAAGCCGTTCATTTCCAATGCCCGCACCAAGAGATAATGGGAAACCGAAAGTTCCACCAATTTAACCTGACGCCCTTTCAGGTCTGCCACGGCCGCACCATTCTTCATGACAATACCGTCATTGCCGTTGGAAAAGTCCCCGATGATCAAAGCGGTGGAATCAACGCCGCCCACGGCAGGTATGGTCAGGGCATCCATATTGGTCATGACGCAACCGTGGTAAGTGCCTCCAGTGTAAAGGTTGATGCTCTCAATATAATCGTTGATCATATCCAGTTGAATATCAATACCGTATTTCTTGGCCCATTTGTCGAGTACGCCGCTTTGCCGGGCGTACTCCCACGGCTCCCATCCGGTATAATGGGACCAGGCGATCCGATAGGTTTCCGCGGCCGTGAGCCCGGTCGCAAAGCATACGAAAACCAGGGCCATGGCGGTCAGAAGCATGTATTTTTTTAGCATATTTACCTCCTATAATTGGGTGTTTGGGAGTCAGGGGTGTTGAGCGATTTGTGCTTAAATGTATCGGAATTTCCAGACATAAACCGGCACGTCTTATCAATTTCAGACACATCTATCGCGCCCTACCCGGCATTATTCCATGGACACATCCAGCGTAATGGTCGGCGCCACCTTGGTACCCTGCTCCATTCTGCGAATGGATTCCTCTGTGGCTTTGGTCAATTTATCCATTTCCAGGATGTTACCGGCCATTTGCGGAAGAGCCTGCTTTCTGAAATGGGAGATATCGTCCAAGGCGCCGTTGATGTCGGCAAAAGCCTTTTTCAGGGTATCCATATCCAGCTGGGTACTGCTGGCCTGTTTATGGATTGCGGCTCCCTGGGTTCGGAGCTGGGCTGCGGTTTGGGCGATCAGCCGATTGGTGACCAGGTTGACCGCGTCGATCTTATCAAGCACGATTTTCTGATTTGCCAGCGCAAGGGCCACGGTTACGGCCACATTGAGCGCGTTGACCGTTACATTGATCCCGCGCTCCACTCCCTTGGTCAACTCCTTGTTATTACGGATGACGATCTCGATGGCCAGAACACCCTGTTGGTTTACCGCCAGCTGCTGCTGAAGGTCCTGGATTCGCTGGCGCAGCGGAAACAAGATCTCATCTTCAATGAAGTGGCGCCTGGTATCATCCGGACCGATTTCACGTTCTAAGGCATAGCTGAACTTCTGGTCAATGAGAATACCGAGCTCGATCGCCTTTTGGAGGCTGAAGGTGAGTTTACGCATGACTTTTTGGTCCTGGGTCAGGGTCACATTATCTCTTTGCAGAACCTTTTTCCCTTCGTCCAGTGCCCGAATAATGGCGTCGATAACCGTCTGGGCGGATTCAAATCGGGTAAAAAAATTCTTGAGCGGTGAACCCACTCCGGGCAGACGACCCAGAAGCCGACTGAACCATCCGGCTTCAAAATCAAAATTGCCCGGATCCAGCTCCTCCACCTGGTTTTTCAGATCCACCAGGGCATTGGCGACCTCACCGCCGTCTTCGCCCCTGGCGGCCAGCTTGCGGATGGGCTCTTTCAGCATGGCGCTTCGGTGGGCGGCTTCCCGCTGGGTCTTACTGCCCAGGCCCTCCACAGCTGCCAGATTCTGATCCCTTGTATCCAGGTTGGTCGGGTCCTCGGGATTCGTGGCAAGGACGCTCTTGACAAATTCCTCGGCCAGCGTATCCAATTGGTGATCCGGCTCCTCCGGCACTACAATGCTTTGGGGGTCTACAAGTTCCAATTGCTGACTGATATTTGTCGGATCCGAAAGCACTAACGCGTGATTATTCTGAACGGGCGTTGTGGTCATAGGGGGTCTCCTTTTATCATTAGTATTTTAGATTTTTGATGTTTAGTGCCTGGTTGTCAGTTAAGACTGCAATCTTAAGCCTGATCCACCTACAAATTGTACTCACCGGCCTGCCCAGCCAGTTCTTGAAGCCTGGCGATGGCGGATTCAAAATCGGTGTCGGCAAACTGCCCGTCGGTCTGCCACTCAGCCACGGCGGCGGAAATTTTCTCCATTTCGGTCATAGCCGCTTCATTGCTTGTCAGCAGTTGATGGACTTTTTTGAGCTGCTCCTGCCAAAGATCCAATCGTTCAGTGAGGGCCTGTTTTTGCGCCTCATCTTCGGGGGAAGGACGGTTATTACGGTCGAGCTCATTAAGGCGCTCGCGGATATATCCCGGCTGGATGGATGCGGCGCTCTTGAGGATGCCGGCTATCTGTTTCAGGTTGTCCAATACGCTTAACGTCACCTGTTCGGCCGCACCCAGGAATCTTCCGAAAGTCAGCTCTCCGGTACGAAGCTTCATTTCTAAAAGCTCCCTTACATTGGCGAATTTGATTTGGATGTTTTCAAGCTGCCGGGTTCCTTGCCCGGCATAGGACTCGATGCCTTCGATGTCGCGGCATTTTTGCAATTCCTCTTCCAGATGTGTTTTTAAATAGCGTTGATAGGCTTCCTGGCGAAGGTTCAGTTGGTGGATATATTTGCTGCCGTTTTTTTCATTGAAAAAAAAAATTTGAACAATAACCCATGCGGGGCCCAACAAAACCCCGGCTATGGCAGCCATGTAAAGCGCCGGTATTCCAAGGATCCAGCCGACAATACCGGCGCTGGCCCCCAGGGCGGTGGGATAAACCGCGGCTGGATGCTTGATCCCCATACCGACGACGGCTTTCTGGATTGCGGCCGGTAAATATTCGGACGGTCTTGGCGGCGGCGCGTTTTTAGCAGGTACCAACTCCTTTGCCATCAAATGCCTCTCGAAACTGACGAACCCGGCAACAGTAAGGATCATCACGGATTAATGTGATGTGTCGAAATTTCTACAACTTTTTGGAATTGTGATCTTTTTTGTGGCTATCGGATTCTATCAGCCACATGGAATGATTCCAACATTCCAATTGGGGCGAGGCCTCCAACTTGATAACTCTCAATTTCCTATTCAACTATCTTATGATGCCTACAGATTAGGCCTCCATCCCCTTATTTTCACTTTAGAAGGCGTCATGTTGCCTAGTAATCTTCTCTGACCAGCATAAGTTCCACACGCGGCATTCGGTACATCCAGGCTCGTTTGGCTTCTCCGGACCTTCGGGGAAGTGGTCGGGTACCACCATGGCCTACCGCTCGAAGCCGATTGGGGTCCACATTATAGACCACTTCCAGATAGCGAACCACGGCATCAGCCCGCTCCTCGGAAAGCCTTAAGTTCTCCTGCTTGTCTCCCCGGGTTCCGGTGTGCCCATTGATGACGACCCTGAAGTTCGGATAATGCTGCAAGCGCTCTACGGCCTGGTCCACCACGTTTTTGCCCAAAAGATCCAGATCGGTGGCACCATGCTGAAATACAATAGGTTCCACTTTCAAAGTCCCTACGGCTTTAAGCGCATCCCAGCCATCTTTGTCCAGAAAGCTGAAGCGAGCTTCCAGGGAGTTTATGGCACCGGCAGCTTTGCTTCCGGCTCCGGGTACGGTAAATCCTGATATTCCTTTGGCAAACATTTCCTCTAAAAAACTGCTGTTGGTGAGCCGATAAGGATCGCTGTCCGGGATCGGATCCGAGGCAAAATCGCCGGCGTTTTCCAGTATTTTGGCGGTTGCGCCAATGGTGTCCACCAACCCCTCATCCGCGTAACTGCCCGGGGGGGCAATACCGAACCAGTTTTCGCAATTTTCACTGAAGTTGGCCCATCTGACACCGTTGAGCATGGATTTCACTGCCTCTTTCGACAGGCCTGAATGAGATTCAAGGTGGTTCAGCAAAAGGTCCGGGTTATCTCGATATTTTTTCAGGATGCGAAAGTAATGGTTCATGAGAAGCGTTACGACTTCGGGGTCTTTCTGCAAGATTTTGCGGCCGGCGATGAGGATATCCACAATGAGACGTTCGGTATCTTCGGTACCTAGAATTTTAATGATCCCATCATTGGCCAAGGCCCGGGATACGTCCGGCTCCCAACATACCGCCACATCGGCCTGTCCCGAAAGCAGCTTTTCCCGCGCCTTCTCCGAGCCCTCGGTCTCGATGCGCATTTTACCGGACGGCAAGAGCTCGGGCACGTTGAAATGGTCTGCCGCCGCCTTTGCCAGATGGTGGCTCGGGCTGTCCGGAGTAAAGGCGACTTTGACTTCCGTCATCCCTTTGAGGGCGTCCAGGCTGGACACCCGATCCTTTCTGGCCAGGATGGCGTCCCCACCCTTTGATTCGTCGATGACCATGACAATCGCCCCCGGGAAATTGCGGGAGGCGCCATTGAGGATAAAGGAATCCACCGTGGCCACGGCAAAGTCGATGTCCCCGTCTTCCAGCCTTTCCATCCGGAGGGCGTAATTGGCGTTGTCATCCTCGCAGACCACAATGTAGCCGGCTTTTCGCATGACGCTCTTAAGCTCAGGCGAACAGAGGATAAAATAGCCGATCCAGTTGTCCACGGCGATACGAATCTTCCCCTTGGTTTTGGTAGCATCGGTAGTGGCCTTTTGCTGGACTTCTTCGAAAACCGGCAAAAGCAACTTGACGCCCACGGCGCCGATGGTGACAATCACGATGATCAGGACGGCGCCGATGATGGTTTTATTCATGGACCATAATCTCCTTCATCCACCGTATCGAACGCGATGCGCTAATTATTGAATTCCGTTTCATCAAAGGTCTCCGATTCGGCAAGAACCTCGCGCAAGCCTTTACTGAGTTCAGCCGGGTTGTCGGCAGCCTTGTAGATGGTCCGACCGGGCTGGTTCAGGGAGTGGTTTTGGCCGATGCAAAAGCCGATGCTGTAAATCGTGATGGGTGTCGAGGCCAATATGGTGTTTACATTTTGGGCCAGACGCTGCTCGTTGTTGGCAATGCCGTCCGTCACCACCACGATGGTGTATTCGCCGTATCCGAGCTGACGTCGAGCCTGCAGGGTAAAGGCCTTGTCGGCATAAGCCAAGGCATTGGACAATGGTGTTTTACCGCCGGGTTCAATGTTTTGCACCGTTTGAATGAACCGGTCCCGCGACCCGGCCGACAGGGGCAACACTGAGGTCCGATCGGTGTGGAAGGCATAGAGCCCGAGATTGGCGTCTGACGGTACGGATTTTGACCATTCCACCACGGCCGCTTTGGCCGCATCAATTTTTCGCCGGCCGCCGGAACATTCACTTTTTTTCATGCTGCCGGACCCGTCAAAGATCAGAATATAATTATTAGCCGTAAAATTGTCCGCCAGTTCCACCGCTGAATCATTGTCCTCAATGAAGGGCCATTCTTTGACCGTTTCAGATTCGGCCGGCTGAGGCTGGAGTGTGGCTTGGGCTTTGGGTGCCGGTTGTGCCTTAGGGGCCGGAGGCGGAGGTTCCTCGCTGCAGCCCGCCCAGAAATAAAGTGCGGCGAAAACGATCAGGCAAAATGAAAATATTTTTTTCATAGCATGATTCCTTTATAGCCTGTCTGAAAACGTGAGCCCTTAGGGTTTACGAAACAATAAGTTCACAATTTTAGGCGTTGAGGCGCCCGTCTGGCAAGGCGCGAAAACGCAGGAATATCTGGATATTCCGAGCTTTCGCAACGCAGCCAGGCGGTCGCAACGCAGCCAGGCGGGATGCATCGGCGTATAAAATGTGAAGTTATTATTGAGTGAGCCCTTAGTCCAAAGGTTCAAATGCTTCGTCCTCTGCCTCTATTTGGATGATCCGGAATACCACCCGCATGTTGCTCAGCCATTCTTCCTTGGTTTTGGGCGTCGGGTATTTGGGCTGGCCAATCCCGTGACCGATGACGGTAAACTGGCTTTCGTCCAGGGGAACACCGGAACCTTTCCCATATTTGATGATGCTGTTGCGAACCGCCAATGCCCTGCTCATGCTGAGATTTTTGGCAGCCTGCTTGGTTTGCTTCAGCACGACCTCGCTGGTACTTTTTTTCTTCAGCCGGTTGTATTTGTGGGGATCGCTGTGGCCCTCAACGGTGATCACAGCACCGCCGTAAGTGGCGGCAAGCTCAGCCACCCGCTGAAAACCATCTGCGTACATATCCTCGGAAAATTCTTTCTGGTTCGGTTGAAAATTGATTTCCAGGTTGAAGAGTTCGCCTTCGGTCAGGGTACCCATGGCCTGTTTTCTGGCCACGACCTGGGCGACGGTGTCTTTTTTAAACCGGGGCGCCTCCACATCGTCAATCCCCGTGAGGCCGGCCCGCAGGATGTCGTAGTCCCATCTGGCCTGATCCAGTATTGTCTTTTTCGAAAGCATTCCCACGCCAATGAAGGCGGATTGAATTTCGTCTGTCAGCCGTTCCATGTTCCGAGGCCACTTGGTATCACCAAAAAATTTTACATTCCCGGGAAAACCGCTAAATTCGCAATCCCCATAGAGGGCCTGGGCATCGGCGGTGGCCTGGGCACTGTCCAAAAGAAGCTCGGCGGCCGCTCCCAGAGTAGCCTTAAACATGTCCATTTGTCCCTCTTTGTTCCTGAACAGGTCCTTGAGCTGTTGTGTGGCCAGCAGCAGCCCGTGGACAAAATCTGCGATTTTCTTGCGGTTGGCCTGGAAATAGTCGCTTCTCACCGCATACACGTCGGAAATAATGCGGTTGGCGGTCTTGGTGGATATCATAATTTTAGCACCTTTGACCGATCCTTCGGCTCCTGTTCCCACCGTGCCGTTGGAGGTGAGCATCAAGCCGTCCGGAATAATGACAAAGGCGGCATCGATGTTCGCCTCAAAAAGAGCCTCTGCCGGCGTGTCGTCCGTTCCTGTCAGATCCTTGGACCAGCGGATATTGACATCCTTCATGGACAGCCCGGCGTCTTTTAATATTTTGGCCAGGTAGTCGACGTGAGGTCCATACGCCTGAAGCGCGATGGTTTTCTCTTTGAGGTCCCGGGCCGTCTTGATGCCGGGTTTGACCACCAGGCAGTCCCCGCCGTTGCTCCATGTCAGTTGATAAATGATGACAGGTTTTGTCCTGGGATCCTTTGACAGTACATCGGCCGCCATGTTGATCATGCCCATGGTGCCCCGTAAAAAAGCCGTATTCCCTTTCAGATAGGCACTGATCTGATTTTTAAAGTCATCCTCTCGGAAAAGCTTGATCTGCAGCCCTTTTTGAGCAAAGATGCTGTCGGCAGCAGTCACAGCCGAGTTGCCGTTGGCCAAAATGGTGGCAATATCGCCACCCCAGGTGATGACAGGAACCTGAAGATATTTTGCCTGCTTTACATCTTCAACTCCGGTGCGGATTTCTGATGAAAGCGGTGGTGACTGGACAAAATTGACCGCATATGCGGATCCGCCGGTAAATACGGCCAAAAAGATAACGGCCGCCCTTACGGATATGATTCTGAGCCGTTTAACCCTCATGAAATCCTCCTTTGTTATAAGTCCGTCCTTTTTCGTTGCACTGCCTGGGAGTCGCAAGAGCGGAGAAGTGTTGAAAACCCTGTGCGATAGGCGGATCGAGTCTTGCAATGCTTGCATTGCCCGAACATCGGAATCGCTCTTTCTCTAAATTTGTCCGATAATCTTTGTTTAGAAATATTGAGTTTGCCGGGAAACTTTGTCTGAGAAATATTGGGTTTGAGGCTGGATTATAGAAAATCAGTGCTTATCTGTCAAATTAAAAGGGTCTTCACGGGTTCAAAGGTTCAGAGGTTGGGGTTCGCGGGTTCAGGGTTCATAGGTTCAGCGGTTTGCCGGGTCCCGTCAAATCTGCACCATATGGAAATCTGGTGATGGCCGAATTTAGAACCAACCCCGAAAATTGACAATTGAGGACCTATAGAATTCGCAGGTTTTTCGGGTACGGCGTTAAATATTCAAAGCCGTCGTCAGTGACAACGACGGAATCACCCACCCGCGCGCCGAATTCCCCTTCAATGGTTATACCGCCGTCCACCGCAAAGGTCATACCGGCTTGCAGAACTGTTTGGTCGCCGTCTTTAAACTCGGGACGCTCCAGGTAGGAATATCCCACGCCGCGGCCGGTACGATAGCAGATGCCAAAACCTTCAGATTGATACACTTCCAGCGAGGCATAATGGACATCTTGGGCGCTGACTCCCGGCCGGATCGTCTCCAAAGCAGCAGCCTGGGCCTTGAGGGCGATTTCATAGATTCGGGCATGTTCGTCGGATACGCTTCCGACGAAGTATTCGCGGTCAAATCCCAGTTTAATTTGTTTAAATAGGGTGAAGGGACAAAAGCACATGTAGACCGGATCTCCTTGATTGATCCGGCGTAGCGTCGGTCGGCGATGCACCATCGCAAGATCAGGGCCGGACTGAAAAATTTGAAGATTGTGAATCATCGGTGAGTATAATCTATCAGCTTTTCGTTTAGCGAGAAACTCTGCTGCTTTGCGTGTTCCGGCGGCAGTCGCTGCTAAGGATATTTCATACTCCGGCACTCCTTCAGCGATTGTTCGGACCGCCGCTTCACACATGGCAACCGCTACCTTCCCGGCCTGGCGCATGGCGTCAATTTCTTCGGGACTTTTGATCATGCGCATCGCCGACGAGATATTCGAGATATCCGTTATGGCAGAACCGGAGAATTTATGCCTTAAGTAGGAAAAGACCGCCGGGTGGGTATTAAACGGCTCGGCACCGGCCCTGAAACGACTTGCACCATCAATGACATTGTCAAGAAGGGTCCGCCACTCACCCCCGATACCGTCGGTCCATTCTCTGATATCTTCAATCCAGGTCATATTGGCTGCCATTTCGGCCTCCAATCCGGGGGTGATGAGCGTGGGTCTGCCTGTCACGGGGATTACCAGAATTGTTGGCCGGCCGAAATCCATTCC
>CALZJV010000213.1:0-2522 GCA_945787595.1 uncultured Desulfobacterales bacterium
GCCTTTCCGGTCAAGGTGGAGCTGATTGATCCGAATGAAAAAGTCAAACCCGGCATGACCGCCGAAGCCAATCTTTCTATGAAAGATGGAAACCAGCAGCCCGGCTACCTGGTTCCGCTCCAGGCACTGCTGCCGGCGCCGGAGGCGAACCGGGGGTATGCCTTTGTGTATGACCCCGGGACATCGACGGTCAAAAAAACGGCGGTCAGCTCCCGCGACATGGAGGATAAAAAAACAATCGTGTACGAGGGTTTAGCGGCCGGGGACATTATTGCCGTGGCCGGCGTGAGTTTTCTAGCCGATGGGCTGAAAGTCAAACTGATGAAACAGTAAAAGGAACAGAATATGAAAGGTATCACCGGATTTGCACTGAATAATTCGCGAACCGTCATCATGAGCATATTTTTGATCATTGTCGGAGGCATCTATGCGTTTAAAGCGCTTCCGAAACTGGAAGACCCCTTCATTACGATTCGCGAAGCCGTGGTGGCGGCCAAATACCCCGGCATGCCGGTGGAGCAGGTCGAACGCCTGATTACCCGGCCCATCGAAGAGAAAATCCGAAGCATGGGGGAAGTCGATAAGATTAAGGATTCCACATCCAAAGTCGGTGAATGCCTGATCCATGTGACCATCAAAGATGAAGTGCCCTCCGAACAGCTGCCGGCCACCTGGAAACTGCTGCGCAACCGGATGAGTGATGTCAAACCCGAGCTGCCGGAAGGCACCATCGGACCGATGGTCGACGATACCTTCGGCGATACGTCGGTGGCCACCATCGCGCTGTGGAGCGATGGATTTTCCATGGCGGAAATGCATGAAGCCGCCCGTGCAATCAGAGAGCGCCTCAACATGCTGAAGGGGATCCTGAAGGTCGATCTGACCGGTGTGCAGGATGAGCGCATCTATCTGGAGGTGTCCAACGCCAAGATCGCGCAACTGGGCATCGATACCGCAGACATCGGCAAAAGTTTGCAGGACCAGAACATTCTGTTGCCCGGCGGCAGGATAAACCTCAACGATGTGGACGTCATCGTGGAGGTCCAGGGCCGGTTCACGTCCATCGAGGAGATCGCAGAGGTGCTCATCCCGATTTCCGGCACCCAGGCTACGATTCCGCTGCGTGACATCGCAACCATCAGGAAGGCCTACGTGGAGCCGATCAACAACCCGGCTTACTACAATGGCCATCAGTCCATTGTTTTAAGTGTCTTTATCCTCAGAGGGGTCGATGCCGTCGAGTTCGGCGAGCGGTTGAAGCATGCAGTCCGGGAGATAGAGAATTCCCTGCCCTGGGGCTACGTGCTCGATTTTGCGACCTACCAGCCTGAACTCATTCAAAAAGCCGTCAGCGGCATGGTGATCAATGTGGTCGAAAGTGTGGCCATCGTCCTGGTGGTGGTCATGCTGCTGCTGGGGCTTAGAACCGGTCTGATTGTCGGCTCCTTCATTCCCCTGGTCATGCTTTTCGGTATTTTGACCATGTACGCCCTGGGCATTGACATGGAACGGATGTCGCTGGCCACCATGATTATTGCACTGGGAATGTTCGTGGATAACGCCATTGTGGTATCCGATGACATTAAAGTGAATATGGAAACGGGAATGGCACGCAAGGAAGCCGTTTTAAAAACCGGCAACTCTTTAGCGCTGCCCCTGCTGACCAGTACGCTGACGACTGTTTTCGCTTTCGGGCCGATCCTGCTGCAAATCGGTTCAACGGGTGATTACACCTCCTCGCTGGGTTCGGTGATGATTATTTTGCTCATGGGGTCGTGGTTTTTTTCCATGTTTTCCTCCACCAGTATGTGCTACTGGTTTTTAAAGATCAAACCGGCCACCGGCAGTGATAAACAACAGCAGAGTGATCCCTACCAGGGAAAATTCTATGGGGTTTATCGCTGGATCCTGAAATTCTCCCTGCGCTATCGGTTCCTGGTGCTGGCCTTTACGGGCGGCGCGTTTGCTGTTGCCATCTATGCGGCAACGTTTATCCCCCAGGCCTTTTTCCCGAGCGGGGACCGAAACCAGTATCTCATTTATCTCGACCTCCCGGCTGGAACGCGCATCGAGGAGACCGACCGGACCGTCAGAAAACTCAGCGCCTGGCTGCAGGATAAACAAAAAAACCCGGAAATCACCGGAACCATCGCCTATGTCGGAAACGGCGGGCCGCGGTTTTTCCTGTCACTGTCGCCGATGGACCCGGATCCGTTTCTCGCATTTTTAATCGTCAACACCGAGACCAACAAGCAGGTGGCTGAACTGGTCACGCGCACGAGCCAATACATACTGGATAATTTGCCCAATGCGCGCGGCAGGGTTAAGTCCATGTGGCTTGGCGCCACAGAAACCGGCCTGATGCAAGTCCGGCTCAGCGGTCCCGATACGGGGGTGCTGAAGGAGCAGGCCGAGCAATTGATGGCCGCGCTGCGGAAAATCCCCGGCACCGTGGATATTAAGCAGGATTGGAACAACCGGGTGTTTATGGCCAAGGCGGATGTCGATCAGGCCCGCGCCAA
>CALZJV010000213.1:2564-12054 GCA_945787595.1 uncultured Desulfobacterales bacterium
GTCCTGGCTGAAAGGGATTCTCCTGAAAGCCTGGCCACCCTGGGCATCCGGTCGACATCCGGCGGCAGCGTGCCGCTCAACCAGGTTGCCGATGTGTACACCGTCGGTGAATTGAACCGCATCATGCGCTACAATCAGGAGCGCACCATCACCGTCAGCGCCAAGAACCAGGTGCTGAAAGCTTCCGAGATCTTCGCCGGCATCAAGCCGACCCTGGACGGAATGAATTTTCCGAAAAACCACTACTGGGAGGTGGGGGGCGAATTGGAGGACTCTGCCAGAGCCATGAAGAACCTGGTAAAATGGATGCTGCCGTGTTTTGGCGGCATCATATTTCTGCTGGTGTGGCAGTTTAACTCCATTAGGCGGGCCGCCATCATTATCCTGACCATGCCGCTGGTCATTGTCGGATCAGTGGTCGGTTTGCTGGTGATGCAAGCCGATTTTGGATTTATGGTCATCCTCGGGCTTTTGGCTCTGGCCGGATCGATAGTGAACAACGGTATCGTCATGATCGATAAAATTGAGGAGAACCGGCGCGATGGGCAAATACCCTATGACGCGGTCGTCAATTCGGCCGTCAGCCGGTTCAGACCGATATTGCTTTCGGTGTCAACCACTATGCTGGGGTTCTCGCCACTGATCATCAATCATGATCCGCTCTTTTACGGTATGGCATGTATCATGTTCTTCGGTCTGGGCATCGGCAGTTTATTTACGTTAAACTATGTGCCGGCGCTTTACAGCATCTTTTTTCGGGTTAAGGTCCCTGCCGCATAATTTAGCTGGCTGAACTCCACAGGGCCCTTGGTGCATGTATTCACAAATGATGATAGTCATACAGTTCCGGCCGTCTGTTGGGAAGAAAGTAACGCATGCGGTGGTCTCTGACAGCGGATAGATCATCGGATTTCAGATCGGCCACCAGCATGCCCTCACCGCCGGTGGTGTCCTTTGCCAGAATCTTGCCGGACGGTCCGACAACCACTGCCAGCCCCGGAAAATCGAGCCCGTTTTGATTTTTTCCGACCTGGTTGCAGGCCACAATAAAAACGCTGTTGTCATATGCTCTGGCTGTCAAGTGGCGCAGCCATGAGGCCAATTTTTCCGTCGACGTTCCCCGGGGTGAGGCATGGGGCATGAAAATGATATCGGCGCAATCGACCGCCATACGGGTGGAAAGCTCGGGGAAATGGGCATCATAGCAAAGTTGAATGCCCAACTTAACTCCTTCAACCTCAAATAAAGGGACTGTATTGCCCGGAGAAAAAATATCGCGTTCCGGGGGTGCAATGTGAATTTTGCGATAGATACCTGAAATGTATTGCGGTGTGACGACCAGGTGGCTTGCGAAAATAAAGCCTTTTTCATCTTCTTCGGCCATACCTGCCAGGATTACGATCTGATTCTCATGTGCCATTTGGACAAGACGTTCACTGATGGGCCCCGGAATTGATTCAGCGCAGCTTTTAATCTCCGGTTTTGTGCTGTAGCCGGTAATATTCAATTCAGGGAAACAGATGAGTTGTGCAGCCTGGCTCTTTGCTTGTTTAATCCAGGGGAGCATCCTGTCCAGATTATCTCGGGTCTGGGTGACTGCCGAATTGAATGTCACAGCTGCAATGCGGATGTCTTTCATGGGTGGTAACTTGTTGATTGGGTTTATTGGTTGGCTAAGTTGATTGAGTTGATTAAGTTGATTGGGTTGATTGAGTTAATTAAGCTGATTGAGTTTGTTGAGATTGTATATGCGCAAGACGCATGGTATCAGATGACAGAAAACAGAGGGCAGAGAACAGAAATGGGAATTCGGAAGGCGGCCTCCGGCCTATAGGGAGCATTGGCCCTACGCCCCGGCGGGAATGGGGAAATCGGAAAGAAGAAATCTGAATTCGCTCTGCGAAATCAAATCCCTCTGTCGCCTGTGTTCTGTCTTCTGTCATCTGTAATCTGACTTCTGTTCACACATCAAATTGGGCTCGTATCTTAAAAACCTTGGTTGCCGGCAGATTGAGAATATCGTTGATTCCGGTTTCTTCAGCAATTTGTTTCAGATTTGCTTCTATCTCGTCCATCGAAGATGAAATAAAGGTAAACCAGACATTGTATTTATTATCGCGCTGGTAATTATGGGTGACCCCGGGATAGCGATTAACGACATCGGCAAAGTGGTCGATTTTATCTACAGGCACCCTGGCGGCACACAGGGTGCTGACATATCCGAGCTTTCCCGGGACAAAATTTCCTCCGATGCGGCGTATGATACCGATTTTTTTTAATCGCAAAACCCGTTCCAACACCTCTTTTTCCGTCAGATTCAATTCTTCGGCGACAGTACGATAGGGGCGCGAGGTAATCGGGAAGTTTGATTGGATCCGATTCACGATGTCTTTATCGATCTTGTCTAGTTTCTGCATACTTTTCTCACTGATATTCGCAAGCCTTAGTTGGTAAATGCCAGGACATCGATAACCCGAGCTTAATGCTAAAAAGTGTCAGGA
This sequence comes from uncultured Desulfobacterales bacterium, assembly GCA_945787595.1. The sequence goes on from CALZJV010000213.1 coordinate 5,066, forward strand.
CATCGATAACCCAAAGAATATTTTAGCCTGAGTTTTTTTATTGCAAGCTATGAGCAGAAAATCATCATGTGCGAGAATGGGCCATTCAAAAGCTCGTCGGAGCACATGGTGATTTTTCTGCGGCTCGTTCGCACGACTTTTGTTAAAAGCGTAAAATAATATGGCGGTCATATGGGTAATTGATAATCAAATGTTTCAGCCAATTCGTCGCCAAGGTATACTTGCAATTGATGGATTTCGGTAACAATCACGGCTTTTACATAAGAATAGACCAAATCCTTTGAGACTTTGAATTTTTCACCGAAAATATCGAGTATCCGATCACTGCGAATAAAACGGATCACAATAATGTTGCCATCCGGGATTTCATCCAGATCCGGCAGCTTGGTATTAGGTCCCAGTGTTCTGGGCTCAAACACATCACTTTGAGTAAACTCATTGGGGGTTTTCCCCTTAAGGCAGCTATAGCGGTGATGGCGGTTGTGAAACGTTTGAAAGTTCTTACTTTGCCGTTTCAGATGCGCATAGCTGTTAAACCACTGGCGACGGAAAAACTTTTTACTATAAGTATCGTTAAAGTGTTCTATGACACCGTTACGCCACGGTTCACTGATGGGGATGAACACCGGCTCAATGCCATAATGAAGACATAATTTGATAACAATACCAAATGAGCGTGGGTACTTGTTGCTGCCACGGAAACTCAGCTCATTGTCAATTTGCAAAAAATCAGGGGTGCCAATTGTTTTCCAGCAGCGCATTAAACTGGCCGCTACTTGCCGATCCGCTTTTGTTCTTTGAGATTCGATATAAACACGGTGGCTGAACAAATCCATCACGTTAAAGGAATAAAATCTGCCATCACCTTTGATGTAACGTGGGCCGATCAGATCGGCCTGGTGTATGTTATTAAAATCAAGTGGCTCCGTGAAATAAGGGTACTCAACGCCCTTGGCAGCATAGGAAGTTTTTTTTAACCAAGCCCTCGCGCTTGAGCACACGGTTGATTGTTCGGTCCGAAGGGAAACCGAAACCGGATTTGCTCAGTTCCCATTTAATGGCCGAAGCGCCTGTTTGTGCAAATTTTTGTGACTCGAGGCGTTCTCTGACTGAGATGATCCGTTGTTTGTCAATCTCACTGAGCGCTGTTGGCCGCGTGTACGGAGCTCTTGGTTGATCCTTGTACCAATCAGCATCGCCGCTCTGGTAACGTTTGAGCCATTTAAAGAACCAATATTTGGAGCGATTCAAATCTGTGTATATTGATTTTGGTTTTTCGTTCTTGCGATATCTTTGAATCGCTTGTTTTCTGAGTTCTTGTTCCATCTGACAACCTCCTTCAAAAAGTGATGAAGAAGGTTATCATAATTGTGCAGGGTTATCGATGTCCTGACACAAATGACTGTTAAGGGTTATCGATGTCTTGGCAGTTTTGGGTTATCGATGTCCTGACACTTGTCACTTAGTATTTAGCACCTTTGATGCCTGACACCCGACACCCTCCTCTTACCTTAATTTCAAAATTCGGAGCTTAACCAGTTTCAATGGGATTTACAAGCTATTTTGCAAAGCGTTCTTCCATGATGCGCACATTCACCTTCCGGGTTCGCGGGCCGTCAAATTCGCAGAAAAAAATACCCTGCCAGGTACCTAACGACAATCGGCGATTTTCGATGGCGATCAACTCCGATGAACCTACCAGGGTCGATTTGATATGTGCCGGGGAGTTACCCTCCAGATGACGATAGTTTGCTTCCCAGGGGATGATATGATTTAAGATCATCAGGATATCCGATTTTACACTGGGATCTGCACTTTCATTGATGGTTACCGCAGCCGTGGTGTGCGGCACGTATATCATGCAGAGTCCCTGATCGACCCCCGATTTTTGGATGAGTTGATTGATGTCTGATGTAATATCAATCAATTCCGTCCTTTCCCGTGTTTTAACCGATAGAATCATGGATGCCTCCCTATGGGAAAATTGATGATTGAAGATTTGTGGATGTCGCTCTCCGAGGCGTAGGCGCTACAACCCCTACAAGCCGGAGGCTTCGCTCTGCCTTTTTTATGATCTTTTTTTAAAAATTGATCCCGCCGGAGGCGGACCTTAAATATTCAATCTTCAATCGACAATCTTCAATCAATGGTATTTGTGCTTTGCTGAAACCTTCATTTCTTTACAACATGTAGTTAGAAAAAATGGATTACGGGCCCAAAAAAAGGCCCTGCGTGATAGGCAGAGCCTTTGGTTTAAACAAAGTTATTTTTCACGGGCGTTTGATTAGACGCAACCGGTCGGTTTGGGAAGACCGGCCATCTTACAGGCTCCCTTTCCGGGTCCGGACGGGAAAAGCTCATAAATGTGTTTTAATTTGAAACCGGTAACTTTGGAAAGAACCCGCACCATCGGGGCAATCCCATTTTTCTCGTAATAATCACGTAAGACGTCGATTACTTTTTGGTGCTCATCATTAAGTTCTTCTATGCCTTCTTCCTTTTTCACCCATTGAACCCACTCTTGGCTCCAGTTCTCGTATGAATCGATAAAACCGTCTTCGTCGACCGTGAAATTTTTACCCATGAATTCTACTGTTGGCATTTAATCATCCTCCTTTAATATTTTATATTTTTTTTTAGGCCGTCAGCCTGTTGGACATCTTTTTAAAAGAAACTATCTATATGAATCGTTTGCCTTTGTCAATATTAAAAAATCTAATACTCCCTCGGGGTTTTATTCAACTGCTCAAGGGTGAATACCGGGCCGTCTTTACACACAAATTCCTGTCCGATGTTGCATCGGCCGCACATACCGATGCCGCATTTCATACGGTTTTCAAGGGACATGATAATTTTATCATGTGAGTAGCCGAGCTTGTCGAGCACCGGTTGGGTAAATTTAATCATGATCGGCGGGCCGCATATGATCGCGTAGGTATCTTCATCTGCGGGAGGCGCTTTTTGCTCGGTGATGGTCGGCACAAAACCGGTATTGTATTTCCAGTTCGGATCATCGGTACTATCCACCGTGATATGCATATTGATGTCATCGCGCTTTTCCCATTGGGTCAACTCATCCCGGTACAGGAGCATACCGGGTGATCTGGCGCCGTAAATTACATGTATATCCTTGAATCTAGATCGGTTGGCCGGATCGAGCATATATATGATGGATGACCGCAGGGTCGTAAAGGCGAATCCACCGCCGATGATGACAATGTTTTTACCTTCCAGGCTTTCCCATGGATACCAGTTGCCCAAGGGCCCGCGAATTCCCATAACATCGCCTAAATTCATGGAATGCAACCAGGAAGATACCAGACCGACTTTGTTGACGGTAAACATGACAAATCCCTTTTCGCTGGGAGAAGACGCGATGCCGATAGGGATTTCCCCTTTTCCGGTCACAGAAAGTTCGGCGAACTGACCGGCGTTATAGTCAAATTTTTCCTCATCCCCGGAATTTAGAAAAACGAACTTGAATGTTTTTAAATTTTTATCTTCGGTTTCGACGGTAACATCATCGATACGAACCGGATAGGGCAAATATGGATTTTGCAATGTTAAACCCCTCTTGAATTGACGAACGAAGATTGAAGATTTGTGGATTTCGCTCTCCGAGGCGTAGGCGCTAAAACCCTACGAGCCGGAGGCTTCGCTCCGTCAATTTTATTTAGGTTATTCAATATTCAATCGACAATATTCAATCCTTTATACCGCGCAGCTGTCTTTGGCAGCACCATGGCTGTTCATCAAGTCGCAGACGCGGCGGATATCGATATTCACAGGACATGAGCGGACGCAGCGGCCGCATCCCACGCATTGAATTCCAACATCATATTTATCCACATAATATTTTAATTTGTGCATAAAGCGTTGGCGCACCCGGTGTAATTTGGTTCCCCGGGGATTGTGCCCGGTGCCATGCACGGTAAACAGCGGGTACATGCAGCTGTCCCAGTTGCGCATCCTCAGGCCCGCCTTGCCACGGTTTTCATCCTGAATGTCAAAACACCAGCAAGTGGGACAAGCAAAAGTACAGGTGCCGCAGTTTATGCAGGAAAAAGACACATCATCCCAGAAATCAGCCTTGTAAAGTTCGTTTGTGTCGATTTGCCTCAGTTTGTCGGTGTTTACAAAAGCGGTTATTTTTGCTTCAGCTTCCTGCCGGCCGGCTTCGAGCTGCCGGGCGGCAGCGTCGGCATCGGCTGCCGTATTCCAACCAGCGGTGTTGATTAATTTTTCACCTTTTTCAGTGAGAACTTTTGCCAGATAATGATCCGCGGCATCGACTATCAGAACATCCAGTCCTTCTTCATGATACGGGCCACAGCCGGCGGTGGTGCAAAAGCAGCTGCTGCATGGCGCGTCGCATGCCATCCCCACCAGCGTTGTGGTTTCAAGGGCTCTGATCCAATAGGGGTCCTTGTATTCGGGAGTATCGAAATTATGATTGACCAGGACCAAGGCCTTGGCATCGCAGGGACGAATCCCGATGACGGCCCGTGGCGCATAGTCTTTATCGACTTCTTTCATGATGTGATGATCTTCTGCGGATACGTCCAGGGAGTACTCGAACATCACTTCCGACTGAGGGTAGATGATGGATTTGGGTGACAGGCGGGAATTTAAATATCCCAGATCCGGAGACTCACCCTTGGCAAGCTCTTTAAAATTATGAAACTTCTCTTCTTTTGCCGGGCCGAAAAGGCGATAAGCGTCTGCTGCTTTTTTAAGACCCTCTGCCCATTTCTCTTTGTCAATTTGCATGACCTTCATAGCATTTGCCTTTATTGAAAATATTTTATCACTAATTTAATGGGACACGGATTTTCGCGGATACACACAGATTTTTTTTCTTCTAATCCTGATAATCTGCGCTCATCCGTGTCCTTTTTTATTTTATAAAATCATCCGAATCTCCGGGTTTATAAGTATCCAGCGGCGGGCGCACCTCCGGTGACATGCCCGCTTCCCACGCGAACAGTTCGAAGCAGTCCTTTTCCAGCTTGCGGGTTAATAGCCGCATATTGATTCCCACCGGACAGGCCCGTTCGCAGGCACCGCAGTCCGTGCAGCGGCCGGCACAGTGATAAGCCCGTAAAAAATGAAATGTTTTGACATCGATGGGGTCCTGGCTTTTGCCCACCCATTGGGGTTGTGATTCATCCACAAAGCAGGTGGGGCAATAACATAGCGGACAGGCATTTCGGCAGGCATAACAGCGGATGCAGGGTGAAAGAAGATTCTCAAAAAAGTTCCATTTTTCCTCGGGTGACATGGCCTCGATTTCACGAATATCCGGGTAGCGGTCAAGGTCTTGCTGTTCTTCAACCAGATCGGCTATCAATTCATCGTATATCACCGGGTTTCGGTGCGCACAAAGTATGCAGTTTTGTTGGAGAAGGTCATTTTTATTTAAAAGCTTATCGAAACCGTCGCCTTTTACCGTAATGTTGTATTCCTCTTCGATAATTTCCCTGATCTCACCGTCAAACATGGGATTAATTTTACGCTTATCAATCATCCCTTTACAGGGTACCCCGATGATGACGAGTTGTTCCCGTTTTATCTTGTTTTCGATGATGTGGGTAACCATGTTTCTGGAATCGCATCCTTTGGCGATAATCCCGATTTTTTCCTTGCGATCGGTCAGGTAGTTCGTCAGATTAATTCCGCAATTGCTGTCCCAGACCAGATTTTGGATATCTTGCTCCGTCCTGGCGAAATAAGGTTCATTCATCATGGGCACGGTACCTTTGCGGAAGCCGATGACCACATCAACCTTGCACTCTTTGAGGAGCCTTTGGGAAACTTCCTTTATTCTTTCGATGTAACTAGTCATCTTAAGCAACCTTAGCCTTTGTTTTTAAGAAAGTTTGATTGGGTCCGAGGGCCTTAACGGCATCGGTGACTTCGTTGACAACGGTTACGAACTTAGTGGATTCAGCCGATGAGACCCAGGAGAACTGAATGCGGCCGGGTTCGATCCCCATATGTTCCATCAGATTTTGGAACAAGGCGAATTTACGACGGGCATAGTAATTACCTTCCAGGTAATGGCATTCCCCGGGATGTCAGCCGGAGACCCAAACACCGTCTGCGCCTTCACGCAATGCCGCCAGAAAGAATTTGGGATCCATCCGCCCTGTGCAGGGGATACGGATGACCCGGATGTTGGCAGGATATTCCATCCTGCTGACGCCGGCAAGATCAGCGGCGCCGTAGCTGCACCAATTGCACAAAAAAGCCGCAATTTTTGGTTCCCAATCTGACATTGTTATTTGTCTCCCGTATATTAGTTTATTAGTTTACTGGTTGAATGGTTGATTAGGTAAATTATAGTCATAATTTCATAATGTTACGATTGTTGAAACATGAAGTGCCCAACTATTTTGCTAATATGGGATAAATCCATATTTACAACCACTTAACCAATCAACCAATCAACTAATCAACCAATCAACGATATCTGAATTAAGGAATAAAATCCATTAACTATTAAACAAATCAACCATTCAATCATTTAACCAAATTACACAGCCTCGCTCAAGGAAAAGATTTGTGAAAAGATCTGATCGTTGTCGAAGCCTTTCAAATGGAGAGCACCGGAGCGACAGGATGCCACGCAGAGACCGCAGCCTTTGCACAAAACCGGATTAATTTGGGCCCTTGCGGTCCAGGGGCCATCTTCCACAAAAAATGGGGCCGAATAAGGACAGACCGACACGCAAACTCCGCATTGACTGCACATGGCCGGCGCGGTCTCGGCGATGGTGCCACTGGTAAAAATCGTTTCACGGGCTAACAGGGTCACCGCCCGGGAAGCAGCGGCTTGACCTTGAGCTATGGCTTCATCGATCGGTTTGGGGTAATGTGCCAGGCCGCAGAGAAATACACCGTCGGTGGCAAATTCGGACGGCCCAAGCTTGGCATGTCGCTCCACGAAAAATCCGTCTTCGTTTAGCGGCACCTTGAAAAAATTGGCC
>CALZJV010000213.1:12120-16004 GCA_945787595.1 uncultured Desulfobacterales bacterium
AGAAATACACCGTCGGTGGCAAATTCGGACGGCCCAAGCTTGGCATGTCGCTCCACGAAAAATCCGTCTTCGTTTAGCGGCACCTTGAAAAAATTGGCCAGCCGATCATCCCGGTTGGGAATGATGGCCGTCGCCAGGGTCAACAGATCTGTCTCTATTTCCACGGGTCGGCCCAGGATATGGTCGATGATTTTAACCTGGAGTTTGCCATTTTCAGTGGTTACCTGGGGTTTGCTTTCAAGTGTATAGCGAATAAAAATAACGCCTGCTTCGCGCGCTTCTTTATATATTAACTCCCGTTCACCGTAGGTCCGAAGATCCCGATATAAGACAAACACGTTTATATCCGGGTTCTTGCGCTTCAATGCCAATGCATTGTCTACGGAATGGGTACAGCATACTCTTGAACAATACATCCGCTCGGGTTCTCTCGAGCCGACGCATTGGATAAATACGGCGGTTTTGAGGTCTTTTAGGGAAGGATCATTATCCATAAGCTTGCGGTCCAGCTCCAGTGCCGTGATGATTCTGGCATCGCCGCCGTAGCCATATTCCTCCGGTTTAAAAGGAGATGCGCCGGTGGCTATGATTGCCACACCATGCTCAAGGCTCTCCTCTTTACCGTTTGAAGATAGCGTCGTTTCAAAATTACCGACAAACCCCTCCACATGGCCAATTTCTGAATCCAGGTGCACATGAATATTCTCATTTTTTACTATTTCATCAACGAGATTCGACAGCTTTTCCTGAATGTCCTCACCCCTGGCCGTGCGATAAAGGTTTAGCGCTTGCCCCCCGAGCTGTGAGCTTTTTTCGATAATGTGGGTTTCATACCCCTGTCGAGCCAGGCTTCTTGCTGCTGCCATGCCGGAAATTCCGCCTCCGACGACCATGGCGCTCTGGTCGATCTCAAGTTCAGCCTCTTTGAGGGGTTGCATCAATGCTACTTTGGAGACCGCCATGCGCACCAGGTCTCTGGCCTTTTTGGTGGCCAGCTCCGGATTGTTTTTATGGACCCAGGAGTCCTGGTTGCGTATGTTTGCCATTTCAAAGAGATATTTATTTAAACCGGCGTTGGTGAGCGTCTCCTGAAACAGGGGTTCATGTGTTTTGGGAGTGCAGGCTGCAATCACGACACGGTTGAGTTTTTTCTCCTTTATGATCTTTGAAATGGTTTCCTGGGTGTCCTGTGAGCAGGAATACATATTGTCCGTGGCATATTCTACATACGGCAGGGTGGCGGCATATTCGGCTGTCCCCGGCACATCCACAACCCCCGCGATGTTGATGCCGCAGCGACAGACAAATACACCGATTCTGGGTCGTTCATTGGCAACATTGATTTCAGGAATAATCTCGGGCGCACTGGTGCGGCTGTTGCGTGCCGGCGTTAAAATCTCGCCGGCAGCGGTGGCGGCGGCGCTGGAATCAATGACGGACTGCGGGATGTCTTTCGGTCCCTGAAATGCCCCGCAGACAAAGACGCCTTCTCTGGATGTTTCAACCGGGGAAAATGTTTGCGTTTGGCAAAAGTTGCCAGGTGTCATATCAATGTCCAGGCGTTTGGCAAGATCCACCATTTGCGGGGACATTTGAAGCCCTACGGAAAGCACGATAAGGTCAAAAATTTCTATTTTCTGATCGCCATCATCGGTCACGTAGCGAATCTCAAGGTCATCCGTATCTCCAACCGGTGTGACTGAGTGAACTCTACTTCGGATAAAACGCACACCGTGTTTTTCGCGAGCATTTTCGTAAAACCTTTCAAACTCTTTGCCGTGGGTGCGCATGTCCATATAAAATACGGCGCAATCCAAATCCTCGCCCTGGTGCTCTTTTGCGACTACGGCCTCCTTAATGGCGTACATGCAACAGACCGATGAGCAATAGGAATTGTCACATTTGTTCATGTCCCTGGAGCCCACGCACTGGAACCAGGCGATCTTTTTGGGTTCCTTTTTGTCTTTGGATTGTCGTGTGATATGGCCCATGGTGGGGCCGGATGCAGACAGAATCCGTTCAAACTCCATGGAAGTGATAACATTGGGCAGATTTGCATACTGGTAGTTGTCAAATCCGGATGGGTCGAAGGGGGTAAAGCCAGGTGCCAGAACAACCGATCCGACCGCTAAAGTTTCGATGCTATCTTCTTGATCAAAATCGACCGCACCGGTGGGGCAAAATTTTTTACAGGCGCCGCATTTTCCCTTCTGGATGTAAATACAGGTGTTGCCATCGATGCAATACTTTAATGGGACTGCCTGGGCGTATTCGACATAGGCAGATTTCCGTTTGACCAAACCCTCATTGTACCTGTCCACAACCTTTTTGGGACATTTTTCAGCACAAAGGCCACAGGCAATACACAAGGATTCGTCGATATATCTCGGATGTTTAACAAGCTCGACGCTGAAATTGCCTGCTTGGCCCTTAATATCCCTAATTTCGCTGAGCGTTCTCAACTCAATATTCAAATGCCGGCCGACCTCGACCAGTTTAGGTGAAATAATTCACATCGCACAATCGTTGGTGGGGAAGGTCTTGTCCAATTGTGACATCACCCCGCCGATCGAAGACCCTTTTTCAACCAGATATACGTAATAACCGGAATCGGCCAGATCCAGAGCCGCCTGCATACCCGCAATACCTCCGCCGAGGACCATTACCGATCCAATGACTTCCTTTGGCATCTTTACCCTCTCTTAGCAATCAATCAGTTTTGAAACGAATATCAGTATCGTCGCCGTCATTAATTGGTTTCCATCCATAAATGGTCTTTTTGCCCAATCCCGGCGTCAATCGGCGCGTTTGTTTGTGCGACGTAGCCAGCTACGTCTCCGCACAACCGCTTGATTTCCTTGACCTTGGACAAAAATCCGCATTTCTGGACGATTTATGGACGGGCACTAATTAACAAAAGGGTCTAAATTATATTTTTAGGAGTTACTTGTCAATAAAAATTCGTTGTTTTCGTTGGCTGCAACCTCGTACCATAAACAAACCTCAAAATGTTATATATATCTGAATTTAATATATAAAAAAAATGGCTCAAATCACGCTCTGAAGTGATGATTATCAGTTGAATCTAATAATTAATTTCGCAGGGTTAACTGAATTCTGATGAATATATCATAGCGCTTTAATATGCTATAAAAATTAGTGACTTAGGTTGCATTTGTTTTCTTTCTCTTGTAAAGATTAGACGGGTTTAGATCCGAATATCCAAAAGGAGAAAAAAGGATGAAAAAGAGTGCCGTTTTCATTTGCGTTTCCATCATGGTTACCCTGGTGATTTTTGTATCGGCTTACTCTCAGGAAGATATGGCGATTATCAACTCTGACGGCTTTGACAGTCCCCGCAGGCCACCGGCGGTATTTCGCCATGATGAACATAATGAGGCGGCTGAAATTGAAGAATGCAATCAATGTCATCATGTTTACGATGATGACGGCAAGCTGGTGGAAGATGAATCCTCCGAAGATCAACGATGCTCGGATTGTCATGAATTAAAAACATCCGGCCGGCAGCTTGCCCTGATGAAAGCTTTTCACACCAACTGTAAAGGATGCCACAAGGAGAAAAAGAACGGGCCGCTGATGTGTGGACAATGTCATGTTCGTTGATTGAGAACCGCAGGATGGCCTCTATTCTAACATTGAAAGCCTGGTCCTCAGGGCCAGGTCAGAGGTGATCGGCTCTGCCATAGATCAAATCTGTTTATGGTTTCAGGTGTCAGCCCAGCCGCCGGCCTGAAAAGCGGCCGGTCTAATCGAAGAAGAAAACCTAACGGCATAAATATACAATTTTCTGACAGGATCAACAGGATGGACAGGATAAATATACTAAACCAAAAAAAAATCCTGATAATCCTGTAAATCCTGTC
>CALZJV010000214.1 GCA_945787595.1 uncultured Desulfobacterales bacterium
AGGGACGAGAATGCAACCCCTGGCCCAGACCTGGCATTTCAAAGTGTGGTGATGGAAAGCCAAGCCCATAGAATGCGAAAGCAATTTTATAGCCACATCACGTCGCACCAGGGCGGGCTTGAACCCCTTAACCTTTGAACCCGTGAACGCCTAAAATTTTAGCTTGACGAAAAGGTGCAAATCATCCATACCATAGTAAACAGATATGGAACAGTCGGATTTAATGCTTGCAATCGGATCGTCATCAACCGTTAGGAAGCCATGGGGAGGATAACAATATGGGAAAAAGCCTTAAGATTGTCATGGTCGATGATAACACCGATTATCTCTTTACCATGGAGACGTTTCTTAAAAGAAACGGCTTTGAGGTGGAGACTTCCGAGGATGGCGGGAAAGGATTGGAATTGATCCGCGAAAAAACTCCCGATATTATTTTGCTGGATGTGATGATGGAGACTCTTTTCTCCGGTTTTGAACTCTGCAAACAGTTGCGGATGGATGATGACCTGAAGGATATCCCCATTATCGGCATTTCCGGCATGGTGGATGAATTGGGCATCGACTACAAACAGTGGCCCGACTATGACTATTTCAAACCGGACGCATTTCTCGATAAGCCGGTCGACAAACCAAAATTACTCAGGCTGATTCCGGAAACCATCGAAAAAGCAAAGAAACGCAAAAAGCGTCCAAAGTGGAAAGAGAAAATGGACAAAGAATGGGCCCAAAAGGCGTCTCTTTCGCAATAAAATATCCACGGCATTTCAGGGATCAGGGCCGCGGGTACTCACAATTCGCGAAACGTGTTCGTCTTCCGGGTTGGGCAGCAGCTCAATATTAAAGTTTGCCTTCGTTGCCTTTCATTGAATACGATCCAGTATCCTGCTCAGCATTTGGCTGATCGTTTATTGCCGCGTCCTTATGAATCTATACGAATCCATGCTCAACACTTCCTTGCGCTGCTGTTTCTTGGGTTATGCTGTCTCGGATAATCACCGCCGGATTAACTCTCACAACGTTCTCCGAGCCGGAATCCGGCCATCAAACTTACGGGTTGGAAGCGGCACCGCAGGCCCGCAGAATTTAGCTTCTGCAAAAAGCGAACAACCTGGAGATGGTTAACCAATGTTCAATTCTCTTTTTCTGACCGCCCTCATCCTTTTTCTCCTCGGCTTAATCTATAAAGTTTCAAATTGGTTTTTTAAAACGGTTGCAATCCCTGTGCAAACCATCACAACCTCCCAACGAGTGCGATCAGCAGTCGGGGGCATCTTAAGTGTGGTTTTCAGCGCAAAACTTCTTATAGTTCTTAAAATCATCCTTATAGATGTGTTGCTGCAGGGAAGGGTTTTCAAGGAAGATGTGATCCGCTGGCTGGCTCACATGCTGATTTTTTATGGGTTCATGCTACTGCTGATAATGCATGCGCTGGATTCCGAGGTAACCGAGGCGTTATTCAGTGATTATTACGCGACGGTGAATCCTTTTTTCTTTCTGAGGGATCTTTTCGGCGCCATGGTGGTCATCGGTGTGACGATGGCAGTTTTTCGCCGCTATTTTTCAAAAACACCACGCCTTAGAACCGGCCCCAAAGATCACTATGCCATCATCATCCTGGCCGTCATCATGTTCTCGGGAATAGGGTTGGAAGGACTTAAGATAACATCCCATAGTGAGTTTATGCGCATGGTGGAAGACTATGCCGGTTTGGATGATGAAGATGAAATTCAGGCACTTGAAGCTGTCTGGGTCGATGATTTCGGCGTCGTGTCACCCAATATCCAAGGTCCGTTTGATGATGATCTCTTATCTGCCGGTTACGAGGTGCACGAAGGTAGCTGCCTGGATTGCCACGCTTCTGCCAAATGGGCATTTACCGGATTTACCATGGCCAAAATCATCAAGCCGGTGGCATTGTGGCTGGATGAAGCCGACGGCATTACCATCCTCTGGTATATTCATTTTACCGCCTGTTTTGCCGGCCTTGCCTATCTTCCGTTCAGTAAGATGTTTCACATGGTTGCCGCGCCGCTGAGCTTAATTGCCGGTCAGGTGATGGATTCTCGAAGATCTTTGCCGGCAAACATTTTAACGCGCCAGATGGTGGAATTGGACGCCTGCACTCATTGCGGTAGCTGCAGTCTTCATTGCTCTGCCGGGATGATATACGAAGCGCTCGGCAATGAATATATTCTGCCTTCGGAAAAAATGACATTCCTTAAGAAAATGGTTTCCGGCAGACCTCTGGATGACAGGCAGTTGGATGCTATCCAGCAGGGTGTCTATATATGCACCAATTGTGACCGCTGCACGGTTCGCTGCCCATCCGGAATACAGCTAAAGGAATTGTGGTATGCGGTCCGGGAAGAGTTGCTGGTAAAGGGTCCGCCGTTTGCTGCCATTTTATCTCCTTTTTCATTTGCCCGGGGTGTGGTGGTCCAGGAAAAGCTTACAGCCGGAGACTACATGCTGCCTATTGAAAAAGCCAATGAAAAGGTTGCCGGGCAGTTTAAAGCACTGATGCGTCAGGATGCTGTAATTCCTTTGAATACTCTGCCACGGGAAAACCCAAAGCCGGTGTTAAAAGACGATACGTTCGCACATTGTTTCAGCTGCCAGAGCTGCACCACGGTATGTCCGGTTGTTGGGAACTATGACCGTCCGGAGCAGGTGCTGGGAATGTTGCCCCATCAGATCATGAGCTGTCTGGGGCTGGGATTAACAGAAATGGCGACCGGTGCAAAAATGATCTGGGACTGCTTGACATGTTATAAATGCCAGGAAAACTGTCCACAGCAGGTTGAGGTTTGCGACCTGCTATTCGGCTTGAAAAATGTTGCCGCGAAACAGGGCGAACTCAATTGAGAGTTGAGAATAAACAATCTATTTGAGGCTCGATCTGGTTAGACCCTTAGTACATTCGAATGATTGAATATTTAATAGGACGTGGCGATTCGAGACGCAAGCGCCTGGGTTGCGCGAGCGACATCCACAAATATTCAATCTTCAATCTTCAATTCCGATTCGTCCGGGTTAGGTTGTAATAAAAAAATGAAATTCGCATTATTCGTTGGCTGTAACATTCCAGCAAGAGTCAGTCAGTACGCTGAGGCCACAGAGGCGGTTTTTAAGAAATTGGACATTGAGCTCGTTGAGTTTCCCGAATTTAATTGCTGTGGTTATCCGGCCAGAAATATCAATCATCGAGCCTTTGTACTATCCGCTGCTAAAAATTTAGCGATCGCCGAAGCCGCCGGCCTTAACCTAATGGCGATGTGCAAATGCTGCTACGGGACCTTAAAAACAGCCGAATACCAGTTGCGCCGGGATGCGGACTTAAAAAGTGATATTAACTCCATCCTGGAAAAAGAAAAACTTCATTATGAAGGCAGTGTCAGGATAAACCATTTGCTGTCGGTGCTGCATCGAGAAGTGGGGCTGGAAAAATTGAAGCCTTTTATTTCAAAAACCTTCAATGGGCTTCAAATCGCCACCAGCTACGGGTGCCATGCGCTGCGACCAAGTATGGTCACCGGTTTCGATGATCCGGTGTCTCCGCAACTGTTTGATGAACTCGTCGAAATCACTGGTGCTTACAGTGTCGACTGGGCTCGCAAGCTTGATTGTTGCGGAGCGCCCCTGACAGGAATAAATGACAAGCTGGCAATGGACATGGCCTTAAAAAAGTTAGCCAGTGCCAAAGATGCAGGTGCTCATTTTGTATGTACCGCCTGTCCATATACCCAGATACAATTTGATTGGGTTCAGACCCGAATGGCGGCGAATATTGAAAACTGGGAACCTCTGGCCCCGATTCTTTATCCACAACTATTGGGATTATGTATGGAGATTGATGAAGATACCCTTGGACTTTCTAAAAATCAGCTTGAACTTAACCATATTACGTCATTTCTAATGTCGGAGTAATTATGCCAACATCAAACTTAGGTTCGGTCATAGTGGTCGGCGGCGGCATTACCGGGATGCAGGCCTCCCTGGATCTCGCCGACTCCGGATATTATGTTTACCTTGTCGAAGAATCAAGCTCGATCGGCGGAATGATGTCGCAGCTGGATAAGACGTTCCCCACCAATGATTGCGCGATGTGAATTATCTCGCCCAAACTGGTCGAGGTCGGCCGGAATATCAATATTGAGCTGCTAACACTGACTGAAGTAAAAAGCCTTAGCGGTGAAGAAGGCAATTTTACAGTTAGGCTGACGCAACACCCGCGCTACGTTGATATGGACAAGTGTATCGCCTGCAGCGCCTGTTCCGAGAAATGCCCTAAGAAGGTTTCCAACGCCTATGACAGCGGTCTGAGTAAACGCAAGGCTGTCTATGTGCAGTATGCGCAGGCGGTTCCGCTAAAATACGCCATCGATGCCGATAATTGCATTTATCTCACCAGGGGTAAGTGTAAGGCCTGTGAAAAATTTTGTCCGACCGGTGCCATTAAATTTGAGGATGAGCGAAAAGAATTGGAATTGAATGTCGGCGCCGTCATTCTAACGTCCGGCAGCCAAGCATTTGATCCCCAAATTTATGACACCTACGGGTATTCAAAATCAGATAATATCGTAACAAGTCTGGAATTTGAAAGAATCCTTTCCGCATCCGGTCCCTATGGAGGCCACTTGCTCAGGCCGTCGGACAAAATCGAACCGCAAAAAATTGCCTGGCTTCAGTGTGTGGGTTCCAGAGATAACCATATTGGTGCCAGAGGATACTGCTCAGGAGTTTGCTGCACCTATGCCATCAAAGAGGCAATCCTGGCCAAGGAACATAGTCGAAACGGTTTGGATGCCGCCATTTTTTATATCGATATTCGAACCTTCGGCAAGGATTTCGAACGCTACTACAACCGCGCAAAAGACGACCTGGGTGTTCGGTTTATCAAGTCGCGTATTTCCCACGTCGAGCCCCTGAATGCAGACGGAAAACACCTCATCCACTATGTCGACGAAAAAGGAAGCAGGGTTGAGGAAAATTTTGACATTGTTGTTCTGTCCGTTGGTCTGGGAGTCGGCAATAGCACGGCCGCCCTGGCGAAAAAACTGGCTGTTGATTTAGATCATTATCAATTTGTAAGAACCCGCGGCCTCGATCCGGTTCAAACCTCGAGACCGGGCATTCACGTCTGCGGCACCATCCAGGCGCCAAAAGATATTCCGTCCTCGGTAATTGATGCCAGTGCGGCGGCCGGCAACGTCGGCAGCAAACTCTTTGATTCCCGTGGGACACTTACAAAAACAAAAAAGGTAGCCGAAGAGTTTGACATTCGTGGAGAACCTCCGCGGGTTGGGGTATTTGTCTGCTGCTGCGGCACGAATATTGCGGGCTTCGTCGATGTTCCCCAAGTCGTTCAATACGCTAAAACTTTGCCAAATGTCGTCTATACTGAAAAAAACCTTTTTAGCTGCTCCCAGGATACCCAAAGCCAAATTACCCAGATCATTAAGGATCACAGGCTCAATCGTGTAGTGGTATCTGCCTGCACGCCTAAAACCCATGAGCCGCTGTTTCAGGAGACACTGATCAATGCCGGGCTTAACAAATATCTATTTGAGATGACGAATATCCGCAACCAGTGCTCATGGGTTCACAAGGAAGACATGGAAAAGGCCACTGAAAAGGCCAAGAATCTGGTTCGAATGTCGGTTGCCAAGGTCGCACTGCATGAACCCCTGGAAGAACCGGTCATGAAAGTCAATCAGGCCGTGCTGGTGATTGGCGGCGGCGTTGCAGGCATGACCGCCGCCCGAACTTTGGCTGCGCAAGGATACACAACCTATCTTATTGAAAAGGACTCCGATCTTGGCGGCCAGGCACTGTATCTGAAGGAAACCTGGCAGGGAGAAAACATCAGCGGTTTTGTAGACGAGTTGATTCAACACGTACAAACCGATCAGAACATCAGAGTCTTTTTAAATGCACACGTCCAGGATGTCGACGGATTCGTCGGCAATTTCAAAACCACCGTCCAAACTGAAGGTGGAACCCAGGTACTTGAACATGGTGTCACGATAATTGCCTCCGGTGCAAAAGAGTTTAAACCTGAAAATTTTTTATATGGTCAGGAACCGCGAGTGCTGACAGGTCTGGAATTCCAGCAAAAAATGAAGGTCAACGAGTCCTTTGGCCCTGCTTGCCGAACGGCTGTATTCGTCCAATGTGTGGGCTCCCGCAATGAACAGCGGCCCTACTGCTCGAAGGTTTGCTGCACCCAATCCATAAAAAGTGCTTTGGACCTGAAAACAGTCAATCCCGAAACAAGCATTTTCGTATTGTACAGAGATATGAGATCTTACGGTCTGCGCGAAGATCTTTACCGGGAAGCCCGCGATAAAGGCATAAAATTCATCCGCTACAACAACGATAACGGAATCTCAGTCAGCAAGAACGAAAATAGTCTGGAAATCAACTTTACGGACCGTGTTCTTCGGAGACCGATGGCGATTCACAGCGATCTTTTAATTTTGGCGAGCGCCATCGTTCCGCAAAAAGAAAATCCGCTGGCACAGTTATACAAAGTGTCGCAGAATGATGACGGGTTTTTTGCCGAAGCCCACGTCAAACTGCGGCCCAATGATTTTGCCACTGACGGCGTCTTTGTATGCGGCCTGGCGCATGCCCCCAAGCCGATTGATGAATCGATTTCCCAGGCTCAGGCGGCTGCGTCCAGAGCCGTAACTGTCTTATCCGCTCTTGAGCTTTCCGTCAGCGGCACGGTTGCTCTGATTGACCCGAACTTTTGCAGCCGCTGCGGCGTATGCGTCTCGGTATGCCCGTATTCGGCCCCCAAATTCAATGAAAAGACCGGCAAGGCCGATATTCAGCCGACATTATGCAAGGGATGCGGACTTTGCACGGCCTCATGCCGATCCGGCGCCATTCATCTCAAGGGATTTGACACCGGTCAAATTATGGCCATGATAGAAACATGTATGTTCGAAGAAGAAACTGTTGGAGTGACGAATGTCAAATGACGAATGCGGAATGCGGAATTATGGAATCGCTTCGCTCTATCCTTTTTGATAGTTCTATAAACAGCTGCTTTAAAAAATGATAATAATTTAGCTATTTGAACATAGGACACAGATTTGCACAGATTTACCTGGATCCCAACAATGTTTGTGTTTCATTCTTTCATAGTAGAAAAAATTACTAAAATATCTGTGTATTCCGTGTCCCTTTTTGATTAGGCTAAAATCGACAGAATTCCATAAATATTCAATATTCAATCGTCAATATTCAATGCGTTAAAACATGGAGTACCCATGAAATCCTTTACCGACTTAATTGAAGACGTTCAAAAACCCGGCCTTTGCCATCGTTGCGGTGGTTGTGTAACCTTCTGCTCAGCCGTTAATTATGGCGCGCTAGAATTGGATTCAGAGGGAAAACCCAGGTATGCGGATCAGGATAAATGCATCGAATGCGGGCTTTGCTATACGATATGCCCGGAAATCAACGAACTGGAGCAGGAAACGCGACAGAGGCTAAAGTGGCGTTCTCCGATAGGGCGGGTTATCGAAACTGCTATTGCGCGGGCGGCG
Source organism: uncultured Desulfobacterales bacterium (assembly GCA_945787595.1). Next base: position 7,560 of record CALZJV010000214.1, read on the forward strand.
GATCCGGCAATCCGTGAGAAAGCCACCGACGGCGGTGTTGTCACGGCCTTGCTGGTGCATTTATTTAAAACCGGCAAGATCGACGGGGCGATTGTGACCAAACCGACCGGTCCCTTTCAGCGCGAGCCGTTTTTGGCGGAATCCGAAGCGGATATTCGCGACGCGGCGGGATTTTTCTTTGATACATCCCATGGAATGAAGCGCTACAGCGATTATTACATGACCTACTCCCAGTTCAGGGAATTTAATCCTCTGATCCAAAAAGGTTTGCAACGCATTGCTTTTGTCGGCACGCCCTGTCAGATTCGGGCGGTTCGCAGAATGCAGACCCTCAATATTATCCCTTCGGATTCGATCAAACTTTGCTTAGGACTTTTCTGTTCCGGTAATTTTGTCTACGGTAAAAAAGAGCAGGCCAAAATAGCCGAACTCGGTGATTTTGAATGGAACGATGTTCGAAAAATAAATATCAAGCAAGACCTTCTGGTGCATTTAAACAACGGTGAAGTCAAAACCGTCGAATTGGATGAACTCGAGTTCATGAAGCGATTTGCCTGCTATTTCTGCCCGGATTATTCCGCCGAGTATGCCGATCTGTCATTTGGCGGTGTGGGTGCGCAAGACGGCTGGACGACCGTCATCATGCGCACCCCCATCGGCAGGGCTGTTTTTGCCGATGCCAGGTCAAAAGCCATTGAGCAAATCCGGCAAACCGACCCGGCCCACTCACCTCCCCAGGCGCTTAAAAAGGTGCACAATTGGACGGCTAAAAAAAGAAACGCTGCCGTCAAAAACAGAAAGGCTCTGGGCAAAAAGTATCCGAGTATTAAGCACTAGTGCTCTGTTATAGTTTATCATAGACTACTTTAAGCCAACCCGGATAAACCGGAATTGAATATTGAAAATTGAAGATTGAAGATTTGTGGTATCGCTTCGCTCTGTCTTTTCTATTTTAATCGATAGAATTGCTTAAATATTCAATCTGGCTATACCATAAATCATGTGCAAATATGATTTGATTTCAATAAATAGGTACTAGGTTGAGCGATTGTCGAGTTCGAAGATCCGCCTCTGGAGGATTGCCGCCCCGGTGAAATAGGCTTCGCCCCAGTTGAATAGCTCTCTCTTTGTTATTCAGTTCAGATTTATCGTTTACAAAATTCAACGGAGTAAGAATTTCACTGGGCAGGCAGCTACAAGGAAGATGTCGTTTCGCTATATTCGCACGGAGCAGTTTTGAGCTTTTATATGGCAGACCAATATACCTGCAGAAAGGGGACAATCATGGAAATGAAAAAAGTGCTGGCAGGATGGAGCAAGATCTGCCCCGGCTGCAACGTCGGGCGCAAATATCCGGATTCATTTATCGGCAAGAAAGTGAGAAATCACTGGGAAAAAGGTTGTATTTCGCATAATGCCTATGTTGAGGTCTACGGCAGCGAAGAGCCTTCGCCGAAGAAAGACAGCGAAAAATCCGACGATAAGTGATTTCATTAAAAAAGAGAATTTGATGAAATAAAATGGTTGAATATGTGCCCCAAACCGGATGAAGAATGTGAAAAACGTGGTGATATCATTTTACTATCTGAAATAATTACGGATTCTAGATACTGGCAAGAAATCTAACAGTAGAGGTCCAACAAATTAGAGGCAAATTTAGAGCATATCATCAATTTAGCCGAGGTTAAGAGAATCTCAATTTATCTGCACTCTCGTAATATTAACAACATGATATTATTGGTTCACAGAGGAGATCACTGTGTTTAATTTGTACTCGAAATTCGATTTCCCCACCGCCTTACGGTGGTGGCTTGTCCTCGTCCTAATTTGCTGCGCCGCCACTTCCATTCACGCCCAGGAAACGACAGAAACCAAATCAGTCGGGGAGAACACGCTCACGGGGACGCAGCAGACTGCCAGCGGTAAGCTTCACGATCAGACCCATCCGAACGGACAGCCCGCGCAACACGCTCAAATCTTTCCTCCGCCTCAGGGACGAGATGGAACAGACCTTGCGATCCTATAGCTTGAACAAATCCCGTGAGCTTGCCGAGCATGTGCAGGCGATTTCCTCTCAGTTCCGCGCGCTGCTAAACCTGTCCTCTGTTCCGCGATCGTCTCGCCGTAAGATCGGGACCGACACAACTGCATATTTGCTCGACATCCTCGGACGTGTCGAATTGCCTAACCTTGAAAATGTTCCTGACGAAGAGGCCTTCGACGATGATGTGTCACCCGCGAAATGGCGCATCCCCGAAACCTCGATTCGGATCGTCCGGGCCGATGAGGGACCGCGTGAGGGGGAGTTTCTGTTCAGTGAACGCACGGTTATGGTGGCGCCGCGTTTCTACAAAGGCATTGAAGATCTGCCTTTGCAAACGTATTTGCCTATCATCAGCTGGTATCGCGCTATTCCTCAGCTCACCGGACCGATGATCCCGGCAGCTGTGCTCAGAATTGTACCGCAGAGTCTGCGCGACTTCTGGCTGGATACACCAAAATGGAAAGTCATTGTGGTGGTCCTCATTAGTGCTCTCGCAGCACTCCTGCTGTTCGTC
>CALZJV010000215.1 GCA_945787595.1 uncultured Desulfobacterales bacterium
TCCGAGCATGGGTTTCAGGTGTCGGGTGTCAGGTTTCAGGCTGGCTCTCGCTTTTTCCCTACTGACACCTGAAACCTGACACCTGAAACCTGAGTGCCAGTGTCCAATTTTCATGCAATCCCACGACAATTAGGCTGTCACAGCCATTTTTCCAAGCTTAATGACGAGGTCTGAAATATAAACGCAGATTTGCCCTAAACAAGATCATGAAGAATCTAGGACGAAGGCGGATCAACGAGGAGCCCGGCTGCAAATGTGTGGACTCCTCTCTCAATTCAGATCATAGTTTATCTGTGTGTTTTGACAAAAACTCCGCCACACCTTCCGTGGTGGGCTTCATCCCTGTTTCGCCTTTATTCCATCCTGCCGGGCAGACTTCCCCGTACTGCTCAGTAAACTGCAATGCATCGACAATGCGAACCATCTCATCGACATTGCGTCCTAATGGAAGATTATTTACAACCTGGTGTTGCACGACACCCTGTTGATTGATGAGGAAAGAAGCCCTCATCGCCACGCCGTCCGGATGTTCAATCCCATAGGCTTTTGTAATCTCGTGCTTTACATCAGCTACCATCGGGAAATCTACCGCCCCGATTCCGCCGTCATTAATGGCGGTGCTGCGCCAGGCAAAATGGGTAAATTGAGAATCAATGGACACGCCTACGACCTCAACATTGCGACCTTTGAAATGCTCCATACGCTTATTATGGGCAATAATCTCCGTTGGGCACACAAACGTGAAATCCAACGGCCAGAAAAACAATACCACATATCTCCCTCTCAAATCCGAGAGTTTGAAATCATCTTTAATGATGCCGTCCGGCATGACGGCCGGCGCTACAAAATCCGGTGCTTCTTTAGCTACTAATACGCTCATTGGTTAATTCCTTTCTGAAATAAGGTTACAATCTATTTTCTAACAGCTGGGAAATGTCTATTAATATGATTATTAAATCGGATTTTTCAAGAGGGCTGGCATGATGTGAAGCAGCGATAAGGGGGTTTTGCCTGGGTCATTGGCGATCATGCTTTCTTTCGCATTGTTACTTTTAAAAAGTGATCCCACATATACTCTCCGGAAATTTTGGATTTTGGATTTTAGAATTTGGAGTTAGGGTCGCCGCCGCTGGATCAATTTAATAAAATGATAGAGCAAAGCGAAACAACAAATCCGCAATCCGCAATCCAAAATTTCCCCCAAAAGCTGATTCCAATAAATTGTAGAAATTCTTATATTATAATTAAGTATCGTTATTTTATCTGAGTTTAAATCGGATTCTTATTACACCCTCATCAAAACTGGCGGATGTGATCTGAAATCCTAAGATTTCACCGGTGGATTTGACATGGGGCCCGATACAGGGGCAGGCATCATAGTCCCCGATTTGAACGATTCGGATGGTGTCACCCGTATCGCCGGGCAATTTATCGGTATTATAATTGTCCAGTGCCTCTGACTTGGATATACATTTTTCGCAAACCGGCAGATCCATGCCAATGATCCGGTTGACCTGGGTCTGAATTTCTTGGAGTTCCTTTTGGGATAGCGGCCGGTCGAAACGATAGTCGCATTTGGATTTTTTCTTTTCGATGTGGGCATTGAAGCATCGGCCGCAATTGAACATTCTGTCCATGGTCTGGTTGAGAATATGTTCGGCCGAATGCATGCGCGGGTTTATGCTTTTTTTCATTGTATCATACTGTTTTCGTAATATTTTAGCCACCAAGTCACGAAGGCACAAAAAAAGATATAAAGCTTAACCTTTGTGTCTTAGTGCCTTAGTGGCTGAATTATTAGCCGTTATTCCTATTTATGGTAAATGGATGCGCTTCTTACTGTGAGCCCTTAAGATCGATGGTGGCTAAACCTGTCAAAAACGCATGGGTCAGCTTCTGCGAAATAAGATGATCAAAAACATCCCCTTGCGGTGTCACACCTCTTATTTTACCGTCATGTAAGAAGTTTGATAGAAGCCGCTTGCTCGTCTCCATCCGGTCAGCGGGATTTTGTATTCGGATCTCAGCTGGAGTTGCATCCTTTGCAATCCATTCTCCCGAATCTATAAGTGATTTCATGAAATTGAGGATTCGAGCCAACCTGAGCAGGGTAACGGCCTCTTTCCTGCCGGTTGTGTGGGCTATCGGCAGAGCGCTCGACCGCATGCAGCAGAAATGATCGGGCAGAATGCCCAGATTTTTGCACAAATCGAAATCTTTGCTGCCCGGTGCCGGATAAAAGATAGATACAGCGGCCAGCACTCGCCGTTGAGCCAGATACAGAAGATCCAAAATCGAATCTTCAGCAGCTTGATGAGGCGCTGCGCAGATCACATATCCCACGGCGTTTAGGCCGCAATCCTCGGCTAGTTTCAATGCCCGGTCAAATGCCGCGCGAACATCGGAACGGTTAAACCGTTTGAGCTGTTTTGTTGAAGCCGAGCCCAGTGAGAGGTTCAGGGTCCTGAACCCAGCGGCCTGCATGGCACGGATTACTTCCTCATCAAGCGACGGTGGGTAAAGCCCGTTCATGGCCCTAAGCTCCAGTCCGTTTCTGCTGAAGCGTCGTTTAATTTCACCCAGAAGTTTTAAAAACCAGCGGCGATCCAGGGACAGGTTCTCATCCTCGAAGTCAATAAATCCGGCATCATATTGATCAACACCGCGCTGGATTTCATCAATCACGGTATCGACGCTTCTCTTGCGGTAATTAAGATAAGAATGTGCGCCCACAGAGCAATAGCTGCATTTCATCGGACACCCGCGACCGGCAACGATGACCATGGCGGCGCGTTCTTTACGGCGGTAGAATCGCTGATTGAGAAGGTCCGCGGCCGGCAATGGATGGTCGTCGGGATGTTCCATCCGTGCCGGTGGATTGATGTGAATGGCGCCGTTTTTGCGCCTGAAGACAAGACCGGGGATAGTATTATACACCCCTCCTTGCGATATCGCTTCCGCCAGCAGGTGCAAGGAGACTTCACCCTCTCCGCGGATAGCGAAATCCACTGCCTCGGATTCCATCACCGACTGCGGCATGGCGCTGGGATGATGGCCGCCGACAACAATCTTGCAGTCCGGGTGACAGGTCTTGACGGTCTCGGCTGTTTTAAGCGCTTCCTGCAGGTACGGTGTAAATAAAGACGAGATCCCGACCAAAAACGCCCCGGATTCTTTGGCCATTTTGCCGATGTGCTCAAAGCTATAGCCATAGTGCCGGTATTGGTGAAACAGTCCAAAGGCGGATCTGTCCGGCCGCCCGTAATATTTACGCAAATAATCCATTTGCGGGGGAAGATCGCAAGCCCGCGATTTCGCGGTAGCCAGTGCATCCAGGATCTTTACCGAAAAACCGCTTTTTATCAATGCCGGGGCAATACAGGCCAAACCATACGGAATGGTCCGTTTGGCTGTGAGATAAAAATCTCTGATCGGTGGCTGGATGAGAAGTATGTCAGGCATATTATAGGGAATGAATATTGTCGATTGAAGATTGAATATTGGTGTTTTTTGCACTTTTTTGCGGCCATATCAAGATTCAATAGAAAATATTCAGTTTTCGTATTTGTTCCGGGGTTAACTGCGTTCTTTGCGCCTTTAATGAGCGGAGCGAATGGGCGGTGAAATCAACCCTCTGAATACGTACCACTTTTCGATTTCGCTGCAAATTTCTTCAATTCTGGAAAAAACTTATGGTTGGCCTTGGGAAACGGATATTGATTGAGATTGTCAATCTTTATCCAGCGATGATCGACGGGACCGTTTAGCTTCACTCGGCCGGAAATGAATGAGCAGGTAAAAACATCCATTACGATTTTAAAATGCGTGTAGGCGTGTTTAATTCGGTCCAAATGCGTATCGACCTCCACCGAAAGATTTGTCTCCTCCTTAATTTCCCTGATGCAGGCGTCTTTGGCTTTTTCATTGTTTCGGATCTTTCCTCCCGGAAACTCCCACAGGCCTCCCAGCAATCCTTCCGATTTTCGCCGGGTGATTAAAACTTTTCCATTTTTAAAAACCACCCCCACCGCGATGTTAAACTGCGGCACTGGGGATCTTTTCAGCTTTTTGGGATACTCGCCAACCCGGTGGGTTCCATAGGCCAAACACATCCCTTGAATCGGGCATGCGTTGCAAAGCGGCTGTTGCGGTTTGCACACCATGGCGCCGAGTTCCATCATGGCCTGGTTAAAGGTACCCGGATCTTGAGGGGACAGCAGCCGGCTTGCGGCCTCTTTAAAAATTTTGATCGATGTTGATTTGTTAACGGGCTCTTGCACTAAAAGCAATCGCGCCAGCACACGTTTGACATTGCCGTCTACGACCGGGTAGGGCTTATTAAAGGCAATGCTCAAGACAGCGGCGGCAATGTAATCTCCGACGCCGGGCAATTTTCGAAAATCTTCCCAGCCCTCGGGCAGCATGCCATGGTGATGAGTTATAATTGTACCGGCTGCCCGGTGCAGATTGCGGGCGCGGGCATAGTATCCCAGGCCTTCCCAAACTTTTAAAACATCCTGCAAATCGGCCCGGGCCAGGCGTTCGAGACTTGCAAAGCGTTTTAAAAATATATGGTAGTAAGGCAGAACCGTTTTAACCTGGGTCTGCTGCAACATGACTTCGGAAACCCAGATGTGGTAAGGATTGGTTGTCTTTCTCCAGGGCAGGTCCCGATGGTTTGCCATATACCAGCTAATCAGCGATTTGCGTAGAGATTTGATTTCGGTTATTGATGATTCTGCTAAAAACAATGGTGTCAAAGTTTCCGTCGGGGTTTGCCCTCGTATGAAACTACATTCAATTAGACAGGATTTACAGGATTTTTTTTGTTAAGTATGGTGATATCCTGTCCATCCAGTTGATCCTGTCAGAAAAATAAAATTGCATTTCGTTAAGTTTCTTTTTCGTTACAACTGGCCGCCCTCCATACAAGGCGGGTAAACTTTTCAGGCCAGCGGCGGTGCTTGTTTGGAGCTTTGGGGTTTGCGTGCGTTCAAGACATTCAGTTTTCCGGGCACCGATCAATGGCGCGGGTCAGGTCGCGCATATGGGCTTTTTCTGCCTGGGCAATGGACAGAAATGTTGATTGGGCTTCAGAATTTTGGGAGCGTTCGGCCATCGTTCGGTACAGTTCAAAAGCCGAATATTCGATAGTCATGGCAAGGTCGATGACACCCGCACACCCGTTTTTTCGAACTGCATCCAGATGGCGGCAGGTCTCTTCAAAATTATGGCCGCCTTCCAAAATTTCCCCTTCCAGACTCTGATATATCCGGTCAAAAGGCGGCGGGTTGTGCTGGAATTTCTTCCAGAACCGATAAATCAGCGTTGCATGGGCCTTTTCTGCGATAGAGACCTGATCCAGGATCAGACGAATGCGATCGTCGCTAAACGTGCCTATGGCATATTGATAGAACCGCCAGGCGCCTTTTTCCAGATCCATGGCAGTGGCCAGCAGTTTTTCAAGCGTCTGATCCTTGTCGAATATTTTTACTTTTGGATAACCCGACAAGGTTTTGCCTTCCCAGGCTTGCATACCACCCATCAAATGATAAACGGTCTTTGTACAAACCTCACCCTCACCGGCCAGGGAGGCAGCCCATTGGGAGCGCCCGCCGTTGGCGCAATAGAAAATCAGATCCCGATCTGAAGGCAGCGTGAACAGCTTGGTTTCAACCTCGGTAAGGGGCATGAATTTGGCCCCCGGAATATGCCCATCTTCGTATTCCGAGGCTTGACGCACATCGATTAGAAGGTAATTTTTTTCTTTGTGCGTCTGCATGTAATCTTTGAATTCAGTAGCCGTCAGTGTTTCAAATTCCAGGTTATCCATAGCTGCAACTCGTCGTTATTTTTAGCGCATTTTGTGTCAAGTAAACTCTAGTGGGGGTTTTACAATATTTTGTCGCGATTGAATATTTTCGATTGAAGATTGAATATTTCCGATTCGTTGATTGGTTGATTGATTAAGTGGTTGTAAACATGGATTTATCCCATACTTGCAAAATAATTGGACACTTCATGTTTCAACAATCGTAACACTCTGTAATTATGGCAATAATTTACCTAATCAACCATTCAACCAGTAAACTATTCAACCAGGTCTGTATTTAGGAATTCTGTCCATTTTTAAAAAGGACGGAGCGAAGCGACATCCACAAATCTTCAATCTTCAATCTTCAATCTTCAATTCCCAATTCACTCACCTTGTTTGCCCGTGATTTTATTGACCATGGTTTGTGTGTCGGTGGTCGAGTCGGTACAGGAACCGTTGCGGCACACATGGGCGGTGGCTTGGCCTTCTATGACCTGCAAGCCATCGGTAAACCCGGCAAATTTAGCCAGACGTTCGGCATTGGTGTGTGACTTTACAATGGCTACCTTGTTGGGAGTAAAATTAAGATTCAATGCCGACAGCAATTGACGGGTGTCGATGGCCTGGGGTTCTCCGGCAATAATAATTTCCTGGCCCGGGCGTAGCGCAAAATCAAGGGCGCACAGAAAATAGGTAAAGGCCTGGGGCTGAGATTTCACCGTACCGGCAAAAGCGCGGATCTGGGCCTGGGCCCGGTTCTCCCAGCGGGGATCACCGGTCAGCCTGGACAGAAACACGAGGTTGAAAAGCGCAACCGAATTGGCCGATGGAATGGCCCCGTCATATAACTCTTTGGGGCGTACGGGCAATTCGACACTGCCATTGGGGGTGGAGAAGAAACCCCCGTTTTCCTCATCCCAGAAACTCTCTATCATTTTGTCCTGCAGCATTTTAGCTTCTTCGGCAAACGTCAGATCATAGGTGGTCTGGTAGAGATTTAAAAGACCGTGGATCAAAAATGCGTAGTCACCGGCGTGGGCCTTCACCGCCAGTTCGCCATCTCTGAAACGGTGGTAAAGTCGGCCGTTTTCATCCCGCATTTTAGTCAGGATAAAGTCGGCAGCCCTGCGGGCGGCCCGCTCATATTCTGAGCTGTTTAAAATCCGTGCGCCCAGGGCCAGTGCGGCGATCATCAGTCCGTTCCAATCCGTGAGAATTTTATCGTCCTTCAAGGGATGAACCCGCTTTTCCCGGACGAGAAACAATTGGTTGCGGATATTTATCCAATCTTTTTCAAGTTGATCTTGCGGTAGATTGAATTTTTGCGCCCACTTTTTCAGAGGCGCCGTTAGATGCAGGATGTTGGCACCGGTTTTTTGACGAGTGGCTTCGTCCGTAAAATTTCCTTCCGGGCTCAACCGTAAAATCGTCTCCCACCTTTTGGCGGCTTCATCTCCCAGAACCTGACGAAATTCATCTGTCTGCCACACATAGAATTTGCCTTCTTCCCCCTCGCTGTCGGCATCTTCGGCCGAATAGAAGGCCCCTTCCTCAGCGGTCATGTCTCGTAGCACGTAGGTGAAGATGTCATCGGCCGTTGCGGCGAACAAGGGGTCTTTGGTGATTTGATAGGCTTCAAGGCAGGCGGTGGCGATCAGGGCCTGGTCGTAAAGCATTTTTTCGAAATGAGGCAGGAGCCATCTGGCATCTGTGGAATAGCGGTGAAAACCAAAACCGACATGGTCCCAGATTCCTCCCAGACGCATGGCGGTCAATGTTTTTTTTACCATTTCCAATGCATTTGAGTCCCCGCTGCGATGGTAACAACGCAGCAAAAAGAGCAGCCGGTGTGGTGTCGGAAACTTTGGAGCAGGATCAAATCCACCGTGCTGGGGGTCAAATCCAGGCTTAATTTTTTTATAGGCCTGGTCCAACAGGGACTCATCGGGTTCATCCGCAGCTGCAAACGCAAAAGCCTTGCCCAGTTGGGCGGCAATGTTGACAGCCGAATTGTCGATCTTTTCTTTATCGTCCGTCCAGAGTTTCTTGACCTGTCGGCAGATGTCGATCAGACCCGCGCGGCCGGCGCGGCTGGTTTTGGGGAGATAGGTCGCGGCGAAAAAGGGTTTTTTTTCCGGGGTCATAAAAATACTCAACGGCCAACCGCCGCTGCCAGTCAGCATCTGGCAGGCCGCCATATATACCGCATCTATGTCGGGGCGTTCTTCGCGATCCACCTTAATACAAATAAAGGTGTCATTGATATATCCTGCTGCTTCCTGGTCTTCAAAGGACTCTTTTTCCATGACGTGACACCAGTGGCAGGTGGCGTATCCAATGGAAAGGAAAATAGGCTTGTTTTCCATTTTGGCCCGCGCAAAGGTTTCATCGGACCAGGGATGCCAATCAACGGGATTGTGGGCATGCTGAATCAGATATGGACTTTTTTCATTGATGAGATGGTTGGGTGACATAAATGACTCCTTTTACACTCAATACAGTCATAGCTCCAGAAATATTCAAGCGTGTTTTGGTCCGCTGAGGAGATTTAGGCAAGCAGGCCGGGATGCCGGGAGGCCAGAAAGCTCGATAGTTGAAAAGCCTTCCTCACCGATAGCCTTCAATTTCCAGCCGCCCATCCTTATGGCCTCCCCGCCTTCAGGCCTTTCGGTTAATATAGACACGAAGACGGTAGTTCGCAACAGGGGCAATATTTTAGGGATTTTTGTAACCGTTCGAAGGTTCAAGGTTTAGGCCAGCCGCTGGTTGCCGTAGCGACCAGTTTAATCGAGAAAGAAACCGTGCCATTTTGGTGTAGTTTCATACGAGTGGTTCTGGCTTGGGTTCATGCAGACTTCTGCTTCGTTGATCCGTGAACACTGTGCAGCCGCGTCATTGCCGTGTCGAGGCGGGTGGAGAAGTATGAAAGAATAGTACGATTAGAGGATATTATTGCGGTAGGGTAACCTTGTCTCCGGCCCACAGGGACTGCAGCCACAGAAGTAGCAGCGAGCTTGAACCCTGCAACCCTGAACTTCTGAACCTGTGAAAACTTCCTCCATTAAAAAAAGGCAACACCACCGAGTGTTGCCTTTTTGTTGCCACCAATTTAAACCATCAACCACAGCCGCCGCTGCTGGCACTGCCACAGCTTGAACATGACGATCCCTGGTTGAAATCAATGCTGGAATTGATTTTAAATCCATATCCCATAAAATCGATTAATACCGGCTGGGCTTTTTCATCAAAATCTTTATCCATTATAAATTTGAAGCCGTTCACATCATATGAATTATCTGTGTCTTTGGGCTCATCCAGAGCCATTGCCAATGACGGACCTCCTCAGCCCCCTTCATTTAAAAAGATGCGAATGGGGACGACATCTCGATCCTTAAAGTATTCTGCAATTTGCTGGCTAGCTGCTTCCGAAATTTCAACCATAACACCCTCCTTGAACGAAAAATATGATCAGGATCATTGAATCGCATGAAGATTACCTGATCGACAAAATGATCTTAATGGTAATTACGGGTACTTGTTTTGTCAATGGCTAATCTTCAGCCGCCGGATAGCTATCTAGTTTCCATCCATAAATGGTCTTTTTGCCCAATCTCGGCGTCAATCGGCGCGTTTGTTTGTGCGACGTAGCCAGCTACGTCTCCGCACAAAC